>JARRQC010000058.1:0-14763 GCA_037382165.1 bacterium
TTACCTGCTCAACCCGGGAGCGGAAGAGATACATAACATCTCGGTCTACGACCTGACAGGCAGGCTTATACTGGAATCAGCAGATGCCAACCGCAAGAGCTACACGATTAACCGTCCCGGAAATTACGTGGTTGTTGTAAAAACTGCCCGGACGATACATACAAATAAAATATTAATCACCGCTAATTGATGAAGCTCATGAAACTGAAAGTCAAAAAACTCCTATACATATCACTGACTATTTTGCTCAGTATGGGCTTTTTCGCGACAGGCCTTTTTGCCCAGGATACCGGACCGAGTGAACCACCGGGGGATCCATCAGAGGGTGGTGGCGGACCCATTGGAGGGAGCGCTCCCATTGCTTCCGGCCTGACAATACTGCTCACCCTGGGTGCTGCCTATGGCGGGGCAAGAACATATCACCTTGTATCCAGGAAAAAAGACAAAGAATAGCATTCCTTTAACCGGTTAAAAAATAAGGTAGTAAGCTGGGGTTCCATTTTCCTTTTTACTTACTTTTAATCCATGGAACCCATTACCCGAAAAGCACCTGTACTGGCTGAAATAGCCAAATTCATCGCCGATCCGCCGACCATCAATGAGCGGACGATGAACCACACCCGAAGGATTTTTGCCGACACCTATGGCGTGGCCCACAGCGGGATAACCACGCCCGCTTTTGAACTGGCGATGCAAAGCCGCCAGCAACTGTTTGGCGGTGAAACCATCCCCATCTGGGGAACCGACAAAAAATCTTCCTTACTGGGAGCGACCTTCTACAACGCACTGGCGGTAAGCTCTACAGATTTTGATGAAGGTCACCGCAAGGCGGTAGGTCATCCGGCCAGTCTCGTTGTGCCTGTAGCGGAAAACCTGGGGAAATACCTGGATAAACCATTCACAGAGGTTTTGAGAGCCATTGTTGTGGGGTATGAGATCGGAACACGTTTCAGTTTCGCCCGAAATAAAGATAAGATCACTACCTATTCCAGCGGTCGCTGGGGAGGACTGGCAGCAGCTGCAGCCGCATCGGTCCTGCTCGGGCTATCCGTAGAGAAGATCATGCATGCCCTGAGCCTGGCTACCATACTTTCACCGGCTATGCTGGGCGGTGCTTCAGATGTAAGTACCGGTTCCATGTCGAAAGAGGGTGTGGCATGGGCCGCGCAATCCGGATTGCAAAGCGCCCTGCTGGCCGAAAATGGTTTTGTCGGACCGTACCTTTTCCTCGATCAAGAGGATGAATTCCAGCGTAACAAATTGCTTGACAGCCTTGGTGAGAACTGGTCGATCAACTCCAATTACTTTAAACCTTACGCCTGTTGCCGGTGGCTCCATACCGGTATTAAAGCTGCGTTTGAACTGAAAGGGGAAAACAAGTTTGACCCGCATGATATTGAAAAAATAGAGATCAGGATTTTTGACCGTGCGTTTAAACTGATCAGTTCCAAGTATCCGGAAAACCCCATTCAGGCACAGTTCCACCTGCCTTATGTCATCGCATGTGCATTACTCTTCGACCAGGTTGCACCAAAACAATTTACTGCTTTTTACCTAAAAAACACAACCATTCATAACCTCATCAATAAGATCAAAATGATCCCTGATAAAAAATATACGAACATCTTCCCAACCGATATCCCGGTACACATGTCCATCCGTCTTCCAGGAGACCGGGTTTTGGAAAGAGAGGTGTTGAACGCTCCCTGGGATCGAAATAACCATCCGGATGATGAACACCTGAAACAGAAATTCGTCATGCAAGTGGGCGAAAATGGTGAAACCGCGTGGAATGAGATTATGGGCAGATAGGTGGATTAGACTTGAGATATGAGATGAGAGAGTCAGGAATCAAAAGGTTGTAAACAGGAGCCATTGCTTCATGGTTCCATTGCTGCCAGGATAAAAGGAAAAAACAAAAGCAGGGACGTTAGTTTAACAATCGAACCCTTGTAACCAGAACAACCACCCATCCCCATTCCAAACACCAAATTCCTTAATTTTGACTTAAAATCCTAACCATGATCATCATCGCCGGAGCGGGGCATCCCAAAACGGAGAAATACATCACCATTAAGCGGTTTCGCTGCCAGCATTGTCATAATACTTCCTATTGGATCCTGGAAAAGACAAGATACTTTGTATCCCTGTTCTTTATGCCCGTGGTGCCCTATAAGACCGTTTACAGGTATTATTGCTCCATCTGTGGCAACGCGGTTGTCTTATCAAAAGAAGAGTTTGAAAGAAAGCTGAAGCTGGAAACCAGGCCCTATTCAGATTGATCTGTCAGTATATCTTTTACTTGAAAAACAAGGGTGCAGTCATTCCCGCAAAGACAGATCCCCTGTCTCCTTACCTGTATTTTCGTTTACAAAATCAAAAGACCAGCTCATGTCCAGGTCAAGACGTAAAAAGAAGGGCTGCCTGCCCAGTTGCATGGCGTCAATGATATTGTTCCCCTCAGTTTTGAGGTTACCCTTACCGTTAATGATTCGGTTAGTTTTCTCTTCACCATAGAAAAAGGCAGGGATGGCAGGCCGGTTGCTCATCATAGCAGACCTCACCTCGAGGGTTGTTTCTTCCTCTTCAATCATGCCATTGATCTCGATTTTCCCATTGGCGGTTTGAACGGAGGCGATGACCATATATTTTTCACCGGGCTTATCAACTTTCAGGTCAATATCTCCCGAATAGGTGGCGAAATCAAATGCATCGAATTTGTCACCCAGTCTTTCACTCTGTTCTACAATGTTTATCGGGCAGACCATGGCTGCATCAACAGCCTGCCGGTCAGGGATATTCAGGTCATCAGGCGATACTATGGGAACGATAAGATGGGCTGCTTCCATCTTACCCATGGGTTCACCATCAAGATAATGCTCCTCTGCCGTCACAATAAACAACATGATGGACCCCAGGTTTTCATCCTTCACCACCCTCGGCGTAAAATTTTCACCTACAAGTTCCGTAAGCAGGTTCACCGGTAAATACCAGCCAATCGTCAGGGCAGAAGCCGGGTAAGTTTCCTTGACCATAAATTCCCTGGATGGGAAAGTTTTGTTTTCGCAGGATGGTAATAAGGATAATCCGACAATTAGGATAGCGACTGTATGAAAGACAAAATATTTTTTCATAAGACCGGGATTAGAATTTCTCATCGTATTTGGTCCAAAGAAAGTCGCCTAATTCAATGGCCTTCTTCATGACCATTTTACCTTTTTCATCAGAATAGCGGGTTAGAAACTGGATAGCTTTACCGGGATCATCCTTGTATAGCTGAAGTGCCTGTTTATCGGTTTTCGGAAGTTCATCAATAAATTCCGACTGCATGGGAAACCAAACGGCGTCCACATCCTTATGCATATCTCCCCAGCGTTGCGAGGCCAGGGAGCCTAAGCGGTTGAATATCCACCATGCTGATTTCAGCGTATATCCATTGATTCGCCCGGGTGTCTTGTACTCTTCAGGCAGGTCAGTAACGGAGCCATAAATAGGCACGTAAATGGATGAAGCCACATTGTCCATTGCCAGCCATTCCACACCACCGATCTCATCCGGCAGCCAGTTACGTAACTGGATGATGGTTGCATACATGGTATACCACCGGGCAATGGTCCGTTCACCCAGCCAACCCCATCCGCCATTGATTTTAAAAAGCTTGTTGGCATCATAGGGCATGTGGGGACTTGCCAACGGGGAAATGACCGTTTTTCCCTCCTCATCGGTAACGGTAAGGGTTTTTCGCATGTCAAAAGGTGTTTCCTGGTAGTAGTCCCGGAATATCGAAATTAATTTTTCGAGGGTCACCACACTATCCGGCTTGACAGAGAAGGGGTAATTTTCCGCATTCGGATCCAGTCCAAGAGAAGGAGCCAGCAAGTCAAACACACGCCACTCCCTGCGACGTGAGGCAAATGAAGTTCGGCTTTCAGGCGCATAAACATAGCAGAAACGGAATGTTTCCTTTTCCGGATCATACCATCCGTTTTCGATAGCCACATCAAAAATGTTATCAGAGGCCATAAAATAATCCTTGTCTTTAAGGTCGATCTCCTTAATGGTGCTTGCATTGGCATTCACGGAAACATGATCATCGGGCACACGCTGTGCCACCCAAACGGCACCCACTTTTCCCTTACCGGGTCCCACGATCTCCAGGTGCCAGACTTCATTCTTGTCGGCAACCGTCAGTGCCTCACCAAAATCATTCCAGCCATATTTCTCCAGGAGTTCGCCGGCCAGTTGGATAGCATCCCTCGCATTCGTCGTGCGTTCCAGCATCAGCTGGCACAAACGCTGACAATCGATAAGTCCGGAATCACTCTGAAGCTCTTCCCTGCCGCCGAAAGTGGACTCGCCGATTCCCAATTGCTTCTGATTCAAACTGGGGTAGGCCGTATTGATGTAACCGTAAGTATTCCGGGCCTGAGGGATCTCCCCAATCTTGATATGCGCATAGGCTGGCATAGCCAGGGAATCATTTTGCACACGTTTATACATGGGCATCATTTCGCCTTTGTCATGTTGTTTGGGTGGAACAATATCTATCCAGGAGCGGGTCCGGTGACTGTCGTCAGTATGGGAGGTAATTACCGATCCGTCGGCCGTTGCCAGCCGACCCAGGGTGATGGAGGTACAACCATCAGGATATCCGTTTTGCCAGTCGCTCTTATCCGCTGTCTGGGCCATGACATTCCAATAAACAGCAAGCAATAAAATCAGGCTGCCAAACTTTTTAATTCTCATACGATTTTATTTAAGGTATTTTATTTTTTCATCCATTCGCACAATTTGTAATGATCATCATCCATACCCACTGCTTCATACACCTTTAATGCCTTCCTGTTGGTGGCATCCACATAGAGCCTGATCCCTGAAACACCGGGATCCTGTATCACCTGCTCTTTGATGTATTCATACATTTTCCTGAACAATCCTTTTCCGCGTTGCTCCGGAACGACATACACGGATTGAAGCCAGTATACCCACTGGTTTCTCCAGTCACTCCATTCTCTGGTGATCATCAGGGAAGAAACAACTTTACCGCCCGTTTCACCTACATAGTAGGTGCCTTTTACGGGATCATCAAAAACAGCATTGACGCCCATGGACAGTTCATACCTGTCCAAATCAGCATCTTCCGTCTCTTTTGCCATTTTCAATTGGAAATCAATAATAACAGGGCTGTCACCTGTCAATGCGGGCCTGACATGAAACATCTTTTTTAATACTTTTGTCAGCGAACAGGAAGCAAAAATAATCATTCTGTCATATTACCTATGAGTGATCAAATCAACCACGAATGTGGTATTGCGCTGGTTCGATTGCTGAAACCACTTGAATATTATGTGGCAAAGTATGGAACGGCACTTTATGGTGTCCAGAAGTTACATCTGCTGCTTCAGAAACAGCATAACCGGGGACAGGATGGCGCAGGGATCGCCGAGGTAAAGTTTGACCTTCCCCCGAACTCTTTCTCGGTCACTTGCGGTATGGAACCTTCGGAGGGAACAGGAAGTCGAACCTGCATCCCATGGTACGTGCCAACAACTGGAAAACGAGAAGTCTCGTGCTCGCCGGTAATTTCAATATGACCAACAACCGGGAATTATTTCAAAACCTGGTCGACCTGGGGCAATATCCTGTGGAGACATCCGATACAATTACTGTTCTTGAAAAGATCGGGCATTTTCTCGATGAGGAGAATGAACGTCTTTACCAGGATTTTAAGAACAAAGGATTAACAAAGGTGGAAACCACACATCAGATCATCGAGAAGCTTGATTTGATCAAGGTACTGCGGGAATCTGCCAAAAGATGGGATGGAGGGTATGTTATCGGTGGTTTACTTGGACATGGAGATGCTTTTGTGATGAGGGACCCCTCAGGTATACGTCCTGCCTTCTATTATATGGATGATGAGATTGTTGTTGCTGCATCGGAAAGGCCGGTGATCCAGACTGCTTTGGACCTCAGACATGACCAGGTACTTGAACTTGAGCCTGCCACGGCGATGGTGATCAAGAAAGACGGGCAGGTCCGTTTTGACCGTTTCATCGAACCACTTCCCAGAAAGGCCTGCTCATTTGAACGCATCTATTTTTCAAGGGGTACCGATCATGACATTTACCGCGAACGCAAAAGACTGGGTTGGCTGCTGGGAAAACCCATCATGGACGAAATTAACTTTAATCTCCAGGATACGGTATTCTCTTTTATTCCCAACACCGCTTCAGTGGCATTCCAGGGGCTGGTTGATTACCTGCATGAATACAATAACGGAAAGATCAGGGAGTCTTTCAGTGAAAAGGGTGAAAACCTCACCCCTGCTGAAATTGATAAAATGCTAAGCATCAGGCCTCGTGTGGAAGCCATAGCGGTAAAGGATGTTAAACTAAGGACTTTTATCACGGCCGACACACAACGTGATGATCTTGTAGCCCATGTCTATGATATTACCTACGGAATTGTCAGGGAAGGTTTGGATACGCTTGTTGTATTGGATGACAGTATTGTGAGGGGTACAACCTTGCGGCAGAGTATCATCCGTATGCTCGACAGGCTTCGGCCAAGAAAAATTATCATCGTTTCCTCAGCACCCCAGATTCGGTATCCTGATTGCTATGGTATTGATATGGCCAGGTTGAATGACTTTGTTGCATTCAAGGCGGCCATAGCACTTTTAAAAGAAACAAAGCAGGAGCATATCATCAATGCGGTCTATAAAAAATCAAAGGCTCAGCAAAATCTTCCCATGACGGAGATCGTCAATCATGTAAAAGAGATTTATAAACCGTTCACTGCGGAGCAGATCAGTGATAAAATAGCCGAATTGGTAACTGCACAGGGTATTCACGCAGAGATTAAAATCATATATCAAAGTATTGAGAACCTCCACCAGGCCATCCCGAATCATACGGGAGATTGGTACTTTACGGGAAACTACCCGACGCCCGGAGGCAACAAGGTGGTAAATCAATCCTTTATCAACTATATTGAGGGACGCAACTCCCGCGCCTACTGATCCAGGTAAGCTTGTTGGATCTTTTCCGCGATCTCGGCAAATTCTTCAGGAGTCAATTCAACCCTCGGACTGGAAAAGCTCATCTCACTTGATTTGTTAATGGGAATGAGATGCACATGCGCATGGGGCACATCCAGCCCGAATACAATAATGCCGATCCTTTTACATGGTATCACTTCTTCAATAGCCTTTCCCACCTTACGGGAAAATGTAAATAACCCACTATAGGTTTCCTCGTCCAGATCGAATATATAATCGGTCTCCTGTTTGGGAATGACCAGCGCATGTCCCCTTGCAAGCGGATTAATATCCAGAAAAGCGAAGTAATGATCCGATTCCGCGATTTTGTAGGATGGTATTTCACCCTGAATGATCCTTGAAAAAATGGAAGCCATAATATTGCCGATTTGGTTAATCCAAATGTACAAATTATGTTTTTAAAGAATTGGGATGTGAAAGGGAGGATTGACCCCTTAAGTAGCTTACCATTTAATGTCCATAATCTCGAAAGGGATAACACCTGCAGGAACCTGGATGTCTACCTGTTCCCCAACGGTTTTCCCCAGCAGACCTTTGGCAATGGGTGATTCAACGGATATTTTGAATTGCTTGAGATTTGCTTCCTCTTCGGGCACCAGGGTATATTTCATGGACTTTCCGTTGTTAAGATTTTTAATGGTTACCGTAGAAAGGATAAACACTTTCGACCGGTCCATTTTAGATTCATCGATAATACGTGCATTGGCGATCTTTTCCTGGATCTTGGATATTTTCAGTTCGAGAAGGCCTTGCGCTTCCTTAGCTGCATCATATTCTGCATTTTCGGAAAGATCGCCTTTTTCACGTGCTTCAGCGATCTGCTGTGATACTTTTGGCCTTTCAACAGAAATAAGTTGATCCAGTTCATCCTTTAGATTTTGCAATCCTTCCGGCGTAAAATATTTTAAATCTGCCATGGCTTGGATTATTTGAATTATTTAACCCTGATCAATAATAAGCGAAAAAGACCCCCAATGTAATTAAGGGTCCTTTCCGTCGGCAAAGATACGAATATCTTTTAAATCAATACGTTTGCTAGAAATTAAATATAAGACCAAGTGTATGGTTATGATTAAAACTTACGGTTTCCCTAAAGGCATAATCGATGCCAATAAAAGAACCTTTTTCTTTGTTCAATGGAATTGCCAGGCTAATTCCTGCACTCAGCCCGTGATTGACGTTTGTGTTCTCTGACGTGTTGATATCGTCAAACATTCCATTCTCGTAGGTATAACCTCCTCTGAGCATAAATATATCCCTGAAGCTGTACTCGAGTCCTCCGACAAACTGATCTTTGGAGAAGGAGTTGGAAACAAAGGTTGCTGCAAGGGTAATCCTGTTCTCAGCAGGTAACAGAAAATCATAGGATGCACCAATATTTAATTGTGCAGGGATTTCGAATGCCAGTGAACGCTGTTCGACTGTACTGAGTGTCGACGCTCCTCCGGGAATCAGTACCCTGATACCCAAACCGTCTCCGCTGAATTTCATTTTTGGTCCCACGTTTTTCAGTACGATACCAAAAGCAATCTGTTCATTGGCTCCTGTTACATACTGGATGCCGGCATCGATGGCGATACCAAAAGCACTTACGTCGGCGATGGATTCAGAAATTAATTTCACCACGACTCCTGCGTATATGCTATTTGAAAAGGATTTGGAATAGGAGATCGCGAAGTTGAGCATATTGGGTTTATATACACCGACTCCGCCGTCCGGGCTATTGGTCGTGGTAATTTCCACCTCACCAAAATTCATAGACATCACCTGTAATCCTAACGCACCTGCATCACCTACCTTTTGAGCTAACCCAAAGCTGATGATACTGGTTCCTGTACCCCTGAGCCAGTCAGTATAGGCAAATTCGAACTGTGTACCTTTTGTAAAAGCAACACCTGCCACATTGCCCCAGATAGCTTCCACACCTTTCACCCGAGCCATGTTGGCGTTACCCCAGCCACTGCTCCTTGTCCATGGATTGATCAGCAACTCTGAAGCACCGGCCTGACCCGACCTGTCTTTGTTTCCTGCAAATGAGTAATACGTCACCGGTAGGATCATCAGCACGGTAAGCATTACGGCCAGGTATCTGTAAAAATATTTCATAATCGTCACGATTTTTCCTTTAATTCAATTGATATTCTCACTCCGCTAGAACGTATTTAGGTCCGGAACACGCTGTATACAGAAGAACTTCAACACCCGTTCTCCATAATCGGTGACCACATGTACATAATAAACACCACCGGCTATCGGCACTGTCGCGAAGTTTTTCAGATCCCATTCCAAGGTGGTCAGGGGAGAATCCTTTTTAAACTGCCTGACTTTGATCCCGCTGATATTATAGATCGTGATAATACACGCTTCAGGAAGGTTGGTGATCTTCACCCTCGGATCCAGCGGGTTTTTCTCATAGGTTGAATAGGCATAATAAGGATTCGGGACTATATTGATCTCCTTCAGATCATCATCCCGTTTCGTCGTATTCTGGAATTCCGTTTCAAGTCCTTCCATGGAATACTCGTACATGGGGTAAAAATTATTGACATCCATTCCCGGATATACCGTATCCAGAGGCACGTCAGCGTAGCCCCGCTGATAGGGAACAGCCACACGAATACGAATCTTCACCTCGTTATCAAGCCACTCTTCTCCTTCAATCCCCATAGGCAATCCAACATACATACAAGTTGCGAATAATGGGGTAGCACCATAGAGATAGGGTGACTGGTACAGGGTATCCAGAATGCTGACGGCATATCTTCCGGCATCATAGGCCGGCATATTAATGTCGATCTGACTATCCTGCAATTTGAAGGCTTCGTGGCGATGGGCCAAAATATAGACATAGTGTTTTCCTCCCATCACCGGTATCTGTGCGCCTGCAGCTCCCCGTATGATATTCTCATCCAGCAACTGAAGACTTGGATCCGCCGTCAGTGACGCATTCCGCTTGGGCGGATTGAACAGCATATCACGGCCATTTTGTGCAACCAGGTAAGAGTCTTCACCAAACATAATGTTTAGTCTTTCACCGGTTTCTACATTGATTGCATAACCCGGGAACCAGCCCATACCATGATCACTGATATAATTTGCGTCTGATTCATTTTCACTGGAACCCTCACCCATGGTTGCTGAATTTCCATCCTTATCCACTGAAGGAGCAGCTCTTAATGCAAAACGGTTCACACCACCTTCTGCAAGATCCCTGTCAATACTCATTTCAAGCACAGGTGAACGTGTCCATTTGGATCTGTCGGGCGTTAATACAATATCTACGCTCGAAAGCTCGCCCATCTGCGAATCATATTTGGAATCTTCGTTCATAGCAGGTCCAACTTCGCTTTCGCGTGTAAATTCAAGCTCTGACACATTGGTTCCTGCAGCAGCAAGTCCATAAGCTGTCCATGTACCCCTGGCTATTTTTTCGAAAGCCCCATCCGGATCCCATGGGTTTGGCGGTTCGGGGGTCATGCGCCAGTCATTGTTCCTGATCGTACCGGTATTTGCATCTTCTTTATGCGTCCCGGCCCTTATCCAGTCAAGCGGAGTGCCCGGAACATCCACATCTTCAATACCACTCAACCACCTGTGGGAACTGTCAGCATACTCAACTGAAGAAGTAAGCAATCCGTTGTTCGGAGCCAACACTGCATTGGTCGTTTTGGGCAGATCATCGATCAGTACAGTACCGATGCGATAAGGTCCGCTTCGATAAGGTTGAATGGCATCTACCGAAAATCCACCGTCAAGAACAAGTTGTTCATTCTTAAACAGTATAGTCGTATCGCTTCGGATGATCTCACCTGTGCTTTCCCGCTGAAGGTGCCAGTTGGAAACATATTTGCTGGCAGTATCTCCGGATACTTCACCCTGACCCGTAACATCATGAATCAATGCATGCTCCAGGGTATCCATCCACCAGACAAATTTGTCGGAATATACACCCAGGGGATCGACAACCTGAACGTTGATCGGTCCTGCATTGATATTATAGACCGGGTTGTAAGCGATGGGATAGTCGGGACTTCCAAACGGATTATCCGGACCTGCCGGTGGTTTGGAAAGTATTTCTTCCACTGTTTCCTCAGTGAGATCAAGTACGAGGCCTCCGTTACCGTGACCGGCGATCCGCCTGATTTGCGGGCTATCACCATAATCTGCATGCTGTACCGTTCCATTCACAATGCGGTGAGGCATCGCTTCATAAGGCAGACCACCACGGGTAGGATCTCCGATATTTTTACGTCCGGCAAGATAAGCTTGTGTTTGACCGGCACTGTTGGGATAGTCAAGCCCAAATTCCAGGTAATTGTTATAGGCGTAGGCAATGGCGAGGTAATAATAGTTCTTGTTGTTGACAAGCGCCACGTCTCCCGTCGCAAAAGCATCTTCCCTGACTTCGAATGAATGCTGAATTCCATTGTCACCTCCGACAACCTCGATCACCGGAACAACAAAACCTACGGATTCATCATACGTGTAATTTACGATCTTGGTTACACCGTTTGTAATATCAAATTGGGCGATCAAACGGGCGAGATCAGGATCATGCAGGCTTTCGACACCTACACTTTCATTGCGCAGCTGGAAGATCTGGTAGCCTTCAAAGCGATAATAGGGATCACTGGAATCACCATCACCACCGGGCAAGGGCTGTATGATATTTGGATCGAACTCTTTATAGCCTTCCTTGTAGTTGTTGGAATTGGGTGAGTTGGTCAGATAGAAAATCAGTCGCTGATCCAGTTCCCGGATGGTTATATCCGGAGCGGTAGGTCCATCAATGACTTTGAAACAGTTGTCAAATAATGCCTGGCATTTATCATCGACAACACGTAGAAGTTCCACAGATTCCCATGCGCCGCCGGATTGTGCACGTGCCCATGGAATACCCACCGTAATATAATTCACGGCTCCCGGTTTCAGTGTAAAGGGGCCCGCAGACTGCATAAACCTTCTGTCTCCGGGAGGGTTGGGTTGACCATTGTTTCCAGTTTCTTCCGTCCAGAAATTACCGGCAGTATTCCATCCTCCGTTCGGTGGCTGGCCCTGGGTTCCCCAGTTACAGGGGTCGGTATCTCCCGGGAACATAAAATCACATTCGGGACCTACGGCACCTCCGGCAGGACTGAAAGCGTCACCACCATACTGCATTTTTTCACCATTCTTCCAGATACCTTTCAGGTAATTGTAATATTCCGGGGCAATCTGTGGGTCACCCTGATCGGAGTTGTCGTTGTTATGATAAACAAAACGGCGCATACCGAAACGTTCATCATCTACAATTCCGTTCCCGAAGTTTACCCCATTGATAGCCGCTGAGTTTACCCTGAAAGTACCTGTAAGCGATCCATTAGGTCCATAGGTGATGGTTTGCATGGTTCCATCCCAGGTTACAATTTCACAACCTTCAATGGAGGGACCGTCAATCCCAGGTCCGCGAAAAGCAGGGTTATCACTTCCATCCGGATCCATGTAAGGCCCCTGGAAGAAGTCAACACCAACAGCGGGCGGCTGTTCTCCGTAGGCTTCCACTTCACCACTTCCGTCTATATCAGAGCCGTTGTAGCAATAGCCAAGACCCCGGTTCACATCACAACCTACAAAGTCATCCCAGGCAAATCCCAGGTCGGTATCCACCCAGGGGCAGAAATAGGTTTGGGTGAGCTCAAAAGTGGACCTGTTTATGATCTCATAACTGTAGAAAGTCATGTTGTTGATCACATCGTTGGTCGCAAAAGCAAAAGCCTGTGCCCTGATCTCCATTCCGATCGCGGCACCCTGTGTTTCAGTATGAATGTTTCCTTTGTCGTTGAATACCCACCACAGAGTCTGGTCTCCTTTGATCACCTGGTCAGCCAGGATACTTCCTGTAATTGACCCTTCCAGTTCTTCTTCCATGGTTGGAATTACTGTTTGGCAAAGGTCATTATCGAGGTCATAATAAGGATAGTCTCCATCTTCGGGGATATATTCACCGTCACCATTCGCGTCAAAGAATGGGGCCAGGTAGAAACTTTGATTTTTATCTAAATCACCATGTGCAGGCCAATCCAGAATTTCGTTAGGAATAGAATAGTCATCGCTTGGAATAAAGGCTCCCGTTTCGGGATCGGTATGTGAAACGAATTCATCGACCATTGCCCTTGTAATCTTCACAAACCTGTCATACTGTGCGCATGTTTCTTCGTCCACGGCTGCGGTACCATCAATGGTGAGCGGTCCGTTCCAATAATCAACACCTACCTGCCTGTATCGCTGGGCAGCCAGTTTCAGCTGGTTGTTGATATCCAGTCCTCCGATCCATAGGGCTCCTGAAAACATAGATGTTGCGGTACTGGCTTTAGGAATGAAGTATTTGGATCCGACACCCCCCGGGAGGTCCCACCACATATCACCACCTGAATTGATCCTGGCCCTGACATTGTTGATGTCCAGCCAGTCATAGGCTGAAGCGGGCGAACATCCGGCTGCTGTTTTCTTGAGGTTGGCGGCCTGGCTTTTTTCACCATATTTATATTCCTCACCAAACAACTGACCCGAGAACACAGCCGTGATCAAGATCAAAAGGATTACTCGATTACTATTCATGATTTTACTTGTTTTTTCTTTCATTTCTTCTACTGTCTTTCCTTACCTGTGCGAATATTAGAAATTGAACATCAGACCGAACCTGATAAAACGCGGCTGACTGTAGTTTCCTGGGAAGTTGACCCTCACACTGTACAGATCTCGGAACGCTTGCGGATCTATCTGGCTGTTGATCTGACGTTGCCATTCCGGAGCGCTCAGGTAACCGTCATCATCCGGGTTACCCGTGTAGGGATAAACACCTACGATATTTCGTGTATTGAGCAGGTTCAGGATCTGGAAAAAGACATTCAGGTAAGCATTTCTCACATTGCCTTCTTTATCCGTACCCAATTTGATCATAATGTCCTTGTCCACCCTGAGATCAAGTCTGAACTGCCAGGGAAGGCGTGAACCATTATAGGTACCCTTCAGCAGGTTTGCCCCGCCTGAGATTGGGGAATTCACATTTCTGGAAGCCGTATAAGGCACACCTGAACCACCGATAATGGTTAAGCTGAAACCCGTATTACTGAGCCAGTCAATCGGTTTCTTACCATTCTTGCGATTGGTACGGGGACCATTATATGCTTTGCCGGAAGCCCAGCGATAGTCCAGTACGATATTAAATGCATGCCTCCTGTCCCAGTCCATGGGATACGTAGTTCTGAGGTTCGGCAGTCCTGCAGCGACCAGCGAAGCGGCCGTGGTTGGAGATGCTCCCGTACCATCGGCGAACTGTAATGTATAGGATGCCCTGACCCTTGCGTTTTTTGTACGACGCAGGTCAAATTCTGCCGTTAACCCCTTGACGGTGGAGAAGTCCAGGTTGTTATTGGTGGTATAATCCCTCTGATAAGCACCATTGAACCTGTAAATCTGAGTCATATCCCTCAGTTCACGATAGAAGGTGTTAAATGTCATTGAGGAAGTATTTGAGATCTTCTGCGTAAAACCGACCTCATAGTCAATTGTCTTGTTGGGCTTCAATGCGGGATTATTGATCGCTCCCGATGCGATATTCTCAAACCAGTACCATGTCGCGGGTGAAGTAAAGATATTACCCAATGGCCGCTGGGTTAACACATCATAGTGGGCAAAGAACAGTGCCTCGTCAGAGATGG
>JARRQC010000059.1:0-22681 GCA_037382165.1 bacterium
CATCAAGGATCTCACGATAGCTGACCGTGTGCAGGTCCGTGAAACCACCGCTGAATTCTATTTCATTGTCATCCACGGTGATACTTCTGTATGTCTGCTGATTCTCCTTTTTGGCTTTCCTGGGCAGGTCGTTCTTGTCAAGGCTGAGAAACCACCTTACCTTGGCTTTTTGCAAATGAAGGATCCCGGCGGCTTTATTTTCCTGACCGATATGGACCGTACTGCTTTCTACCTTACCAAAGATCCAGCTCAACATATCGAAGAAATGGATCCCAATATTGGTCACCACTCCACCGGATTTTTTGATATCACCCTTCCATGAATAAAAATACCATTTCCCCCTCGAGGTTATATAGGTCAGTTGAATGTCATGTACTTTATCATCAGGTAAGGCATCGTATTTTTCCTTTAGGGAAATGATGGACGGATGATGCCTTAACTGAAGAATATTATAGATCCTCTTACCGGTTTCCTTTTCAATATCTTCCAGGCCTTTTAAATTCCATGGATTGAGGATGAGTGGCTTCTCACATATGGCATGTGCTTCATTTCGCAGGGCAAGCCTAATGTGTGCGTCATGAAGAAAATTGGGACTGCAAATACTTACATAATCGATCTTTCCGGTCCCGGACCTGCGCAATTTATCCAAATGACGATCAAACCTTTCCGGTTCGATAAAAAAGTCTGCATCAGGGAAAAAGCTGTCAATGATACCTACGCTGTCAAAAGGATCCAGAGCAGCCAGCAGGATATTTCCGGTATCTTTAATAGCCCGCATGTGTCTCGGGGCTATGTAACCTGCAGCCCCGATAAGGGCAAAATATTTTGATTTGTTTTCTTTATTCATCAATAAATCGAAACGATTTACAGTTTATTGAAAAGCCGCTTGGTGAATGATTTTTTCTTTTCCGGTTTGTCATCGGTATAATATCCATACCCATAACCATACCCGTAACCATATCCGTAACCGTAACCATAACCATAGCCATAGCCATACCCGTACCCATAGCCATAGCCGCCACTCATCTTAATATCATTCACCACAATGCTGAAATTCATGCCACGTTCTTCAATATCTTTAATTATAGATGCAAAAACCTTTTTATGGGTGTAACCTTGACGGACCAGGAAAATATTCACATCACTGTGCTCCATCAGCAGGTAGGCGTCAGTAACCAATCCTACCGGCGGGGTATCGATGATGATATAATCGTATTTACTTCTCAATTCCTTGAATAGTTGGGTACTTCTGTCAGAAGCAATAAGCTCCGCGGGGTTCGGGGGAACCGGGCCTGAAAGGATAATGTCCAGGTGCTCGATCTTTCCGGAGGGTTGCACAATTTCATCCAGGGTGGCTTTTCCAATGATATAGGAACTCAGACCCGCTTTATTGGATAACCCGAATTCCTGATAGATCTTTGGTTTTCGCAGGTCAAAACCCAGAAGTACCGTTTTCTTGCCGTATTGGGCATAAATACTTGCCAGGTTTATGGATATATAGGTTTTTCCAACACTCACCATATCAGCCGTTACCATGATCGTCACCTTTTCCTTTCCCTTGGACATATACTGAATGTTCGTCCTGAGGGACCTGAAGGATTCTGAAACGCTTGATTTCGGTGATTCCGCCACTACGAGTTCAGTCTTTTTGGTAGAATGGATAATCTGACCGATAATGGGAAGATTTGTCACGCTTTCAATGTCTTTCCTTTCAACGATAAGGTCGTTGAAGTATTCTTTACCCAAAACGTATAGTGTTGGAAAGGCAAGTCCCAACACAAGTGCAATGAGATAATTAAAGGTCGTCTTTGGAAAGACTTGTGATTTAAGTTCTACCCTGGCCACATCGATAATCTCATTATCCGGCACATTCGATGCCTTGGTGATTTGTGCTTCAGTTCTCTTTTGGAGCAACATGGTGTAAATGTTGTCGGCCAGTGTAAATTGCCGCTCATAATTGACCAGCTCTCTTTGTGTTACGGGAAGCGAGCGCGTTTCCTGGGTTGCCTTTTGTATCCTTCGATCGATATCCCGAATGGCCTGGTCCGAGTTTTGAATAATATTGGAGACGTTTTCCAATATCGCTCTTTGTGTGTTTTTTAACTGGTTATTGATGGCAATTACCGCAGGACTTTTTTGGGTAGAATAAAGCAATTGTTCGGCTTTTTGACTGTAGAGGTTGATCAGCTCTGAAACCAGCCGGTTAAGTACGGGATCTTCTATTCCCATGGCAGAAGGAGCTACCAGGTCATCCAGGTTTTCCGAATTCTTTTCAATATAATTCTTGATGTTCTCGTAGTAATTGGCCTTGATCTGAAGTTCTGCTTTCTGTTTGTCGAGGTCTGACAAATAGGTAAAGACTTGCTGGGATTGGAATCCCATATCCATCACTTCTCTCGATGACCTGAAGTCCTGAAGTTCCGTTTCGGCAATGGATAAGGTGTCATCCATTATCTCCAGTTGAGTATCAATAAATTTGATGGTAGCGTCTGCGATCTGGTTTTTCTTTTCAAGACTCTGCTGCAGGTAGATGTGGGTAAGCATATTGAGATAGGTCACCGTCTTTTCCGGATTAGTCCCCTGCATCTTGATTTCTACCACTGAGGATTCCCTGCTAATGGGCTCGACTTCCACTCCCCTGTGCTGACCCGCCAGCGTAAAATAGTCCGTAAAGTAAAAATGAAAGTTCTTGTCCAGGTCTTCTTCCGGATCAAAATCATCCGTCAGTATGATCTGAAAGGTATTGTAGGGATTATCTACAGGATCTCCGAAGCGGTAACTTTTCTCCCAGTAAACTTTTTCAAAGAAACCTTCCGCAGCCCTGGCTTTCGAAAAATCGTATTTTGTAATCAGTTCACCTTCAGCTTCCAGAACATATTCGTTATTGTTTATAAAACGCAGGTTGTATTTCAGACCCACTGCCTGGGGAATGGTGGTATCAAATACAACTTCAAAGGGAGAGTTGTGGTAGAGTTCTTCACTGATCAACCCATCGTTTTCAAAATAGGAAATTTCGAAGTCTAGTGACCTGATTGTCCGGAATGTAAGGGAGTAAGCGGTAAATTTTCCCATTTCGTTCTCAACATTCTGGGTCTGTGACATGCCTCCGAGACCTATCATCATGGCGGGATCTATGTTGCTATTCTTATCGCTTTCCACAAGAAGTGTGGTAGATACTTCATACACCGGGTTGGTGTATTTATTGAACAGAAATGCGACAGCGACGGCAACAAAAATAGTAAGCGCATACAGGTACCAGTACCTGGCCATTTTCATAAAGATCGCTTTGATATCTATGCTCTCTTCCTGTGGTCTTAATCCATCTAAATTCTCTGCGGCCATGTCTCTTTATACTTAGTTGTTCTGGAAATAATTAAGCATCAATATGGTGGTGGAAATGAATCCGAAGACCACACCATAAGGGAAATTTGCAAAGGTAAACTGCTTTCCTTTGACCGGCAGCGCATATACAATATCGTTGGGCTTCAGGTAGTAAAATTCTGAAGAGAGAATGTCCCTCTTCGTCATGTCTACGTAATGCACACTCGATCCTGTTTTGGTTTGCCTGATAATGGCTATCTGGTTACGATTGGCAAAGTCGGTCAGGTCCCTTCCCAGTGAAATGGCTTCAAAAAGATTGATGTTGGTTTGGTAAATCTTGTATATGCCTGGATTCTTGATCTCGCCAAGCAGGGTAATATTGAAGTTCACCAATTTCACAACCACAACCAATTCCTTCAGGTATTCTGACAACTTCTCTTTAATGGCATCCCTGATCTCATCCACATTCATGTTTCTTACAAAGATCTCACCAGTCATGGGAAAGTCCAAATAGCCCGCCTCATTCACGGTATAGCTTTGCAGGTAGATGTTGGCATCATTACCGCCTATGGCAGCTCCGCCTCTTGCAGAATTTGTAAGGGGATTCAGCAGCATGGTGGTCATCTCGTCCAATGTGACAACCCTGATATACAAGTTGTCCCCAGGCTGTATCCGGTAGTCAATTTTCCGGTCATTGACAAAATTGGTCAGTGTGTCTGAATCTTCTTTTACCTGCATGTAGATCATCTTCTTTTGTGGAACACAGGAAGAAAGAACTATAGCGACAATGAAGATCCAGAAAAGTGATCTGAAAATGGAGGGCGCGCTTTTATTCATCAATTTAAGGGCTTTATGAAGATCAATACCTCGTGTTTGTTTTTATGTTCAGAGATTTGGCCGCAAATTTAGACCTTTTTTTAAAATAGGAATAACTTTCAATCCTGACGAACAGGATGTTTAACATTCTTTCTATTTTATTGTCGGTCAACCTGTATCATATAATGACAGGCTTTCACTCTCCCTATCTAAACCTTAATATTTTCACTATTATCAAACTCGATTGAAATGCATACAGCACACAAGGCGGATTAAAAAGCAAAACAGACAGCAGTTTTTTGGCAGGATTAAAGAATCGGTGACATTATCAGGAGACACTTCCTTTAAGATCATGAAAAAATCAATAGTAGATCAAAATGGTTCATTCAAAAAAACAGAATGGATGGCCCTGGACCTTTTCCCTTCATGGTTTTGTAATACCTTTGCAAAAGAAACTTGAAGTAAAATGGCGAATAAATTGATGGATCCCATCGGCAGACTGATGGGGCTCAGATATAAATCACATCCATGGCATGGCGTGGATATCGGTGAGCAGGCACCTGAGCTGATTAATTGCTTTATCGAAATGGTTCCCACCGATACGGTGAAATATGAAGTCGATAAAGAATCAGGGTACCTGCGAATTGACAGACCACAGAAATACTCTAATGTGGTTCCTGCCCTTTACGGATTTATTCCGCAAACATTCAGTTCAGATCAAGTAGCGAAATATTGTAATGAAAAAACAGGACGTACAGATATTAAAGGAGATGAAGACCCCATAGATATTTGCGTGCTGACAGAAAAGGAAATCACACATGGTGATATCCTGGTCAGGGCAAGACCGATAGGGGGATTTCGAATGATCGATGGTAAGGAAGCGGATGACAAAATCGTTGGGGTACTGAATAATGACGCCATGTATAGCGGTTTTAAGGATATTTCGGATCTTCCGGATCTTGTTATTCAACGGTTAAAGCACTATTTCCTGACTTACAAAGATCTGCCGGGTCAACGCATGGATGTAGAAATTGCCGCGGTTTATGGAGCGGAGGAAGCCTATGAGGTGATCAGAAGATCGATAAAGGATTACCACAACAAATTTGAAAAGCTGCAGTCCCTGTTATCCAATGTTTGATTGAACGGCGCTGTCTGCATTTGATAATTTCCTCATTATAAGGATGGTAAATGACATGTCTGATCATTTGTTCAGGCAGCTGTCATTTTCCGCCGCATTTTGATTTCTCATTAAAATTTTACTTTTGCACCGATTTTCCACCAAATTTCTACACCTATATATACTATTATGCCAAAAAATCTTGTTATTGTCGAATCACCAGCCAAAGCAAAAACTATTGAAGGATTTCTCGGTAAGGATTTCACTGTCCGCTCAAGTTTCGGACATGTCATGGATCTGAATGCCAAGAAACTGAGTGTTGATACTGAAAATGAATTCGAACCGGATTATGAAATCAGTCCCGATAAAAAGAAGATCGTCAAGGAATTAAAGAAACTGGCCCGTGAGGCCGAGACGGTTTGGCTCGCATCTGATGAAGACCGGGAAGGGGAAGCGATATCATGGCATCTATTTAATGCCCTTGACCTGGACGAGAACAAAACCCGTCGCATTGTCTTCCATGAAATCACCAAATCCGCGATATCCAACGCCATTGATAACCCGAGGAATATAGATAAACGTCTGGTTGATGCACAACAGGCCAGGAGAGTACTGGATAGATTGGTAGGCTATGAATTGTCTCCCTTACTCTGGAAGAAAGTAAAACCGGCACTATCGGCAGGGAGAGTTCAATCTGTAGCAGTGAGACTGGTCGTCGACCGTGAAGAAGAGATCGAAAACTTCAAAAGTGTTTCTGCTTTCCGGGTGGTAGCCGAATTAAAACCTGCAGAGAATGGTCCAAAAGCGGCTTTCAGGGCAGAATATGCGAAAAGATTTTCCGATTTTGATGAGGCTGAATCCTTCATCAAGCATCATTTACATGCAGATTTCAAAGTTCATTCCATTGAAAAGAAAGAAGCAACAAGATCTCCCGCACCCCCGTTTACTACCTCCACACTTCAACAGGAAGCATCCCGGAAATTAGGATTTCCAGTTGGAAAGACTATGCGTGTTGCCCAACAACTATACGAATCAGGTAAGATTACCTATATGAGGACAGACTCCGTGAATCTTTCCAATTTGGCGCTGGGAATGGCTAAAGAGGAAGTTACCCGATTGTATGGGGAGCAGTACGTCAAAATAAGGAAATATTCCAGCAAGACCAAAGGGGCCCAGGAGGCACACGAAGCGATTCGCCCAACTTACCTGAGTAATCAAAATATTGACGGAGACAGGGACCAGGTACGTCTTTATGAATTGATCTGGAAAAGAACCATCGCCTCGCAAATGAGCAATGCGCTTATCGAAAAGACAAATGTAAAGATATCCTCGTCTGCAGCTAAGGAAAAGTATATGGCCGTTGGGGAAGTTATCAAGTTTGATGGATTCCTGAAAGTATACTTCGAAGATACCGATGAAGAAAACGGTGAACAACCCGGTTTGTTGCCAGTCCTTAACAAAGAGGATAAATTGGATTTGCTGAAGCTAACGGCCAGGGAAAGATTTTCAAAACATCCGCCCAGGTATACGGAAGCCAGCCTGGTCAAGAAACTGGAAGAACTGGGTATCGGTAGACCTTCCACCTATGCGCCGACCATTTCAACGATCCTGAAACGAGAATATATAGTCAAGGAAAGTCGTAAATCACCCAAGCGAAATATCCGGCTCATCACATTATCCAATGGAGAGGTGACCACAGGGAAACTTGCCGAAAATATAGAATCCGAAAAATCAAAACTTTTTCCGACCGACATAGGTACACTTGTCAACAAATTCCTTTTACAATATTTTGAAGATATCATTGACTACAATTTTACCGCCAGCGTGGAGGCTGAGTTTGATGAGATCGCGGAAGGCAAAAAGGAATGGAATAAAATGATTAAAACCTTTTATGGGCCATTCCATGAGAAGATCGAAAATACAGAGGAATCCAGCGGCAAATTTTCGGGGGAGAAACAGCTGGGTGTCGATCCCAAGACAGGGAAGAATGTTTACGTCAAGGTGGGAAGATATGGCCCGATTGTGCAGATAGGAGACACGGAAGCTGAAGAAAAGCCACGGTTTGCCGGGCTGAGAAAAGACCAGAGTATACAAAGCATTACGCTGGATGAAGCGGTCAGGCTGTTTGATTACCCACGTTCCCTTGGAGAATTTGAAGATGAGGAGGTTACAGTAGCTATCGGAAGGTACGGTCCGTATGTCAAGCATAAAAAGCTCTTCTATTCCCTGAAAAAGGAGGATGACCCCGCCGATATTGATTTGCCGCGTGCCATTGAGCTGATAGAAGAAAAAAGAAAGAATGAAGCACAAAAAGTGATCAAGGAATTTAAGGAAGATAAGGATGTGCAGGTTCTTAACGGGCGATATGGACCATACCTGGTGATCAGGAAACAGAATTACAAAATACCAAAAGGTACTGATCCTGCCTCCCTGACCCTGGAGGAGTGTTACAAGATTGCTGAGGATCCTAAAAATTTACCCAAAAAGCGTTTTGTAAGGAAAAGAAAATAAGAGGAATTCACTACTTTCGTTCTCCTTAAATCGATAGTGGCCGATGGATATCAGTTTTTATTTTGAACCCATTGACCTGGAAGGTTATCATACGGATCGAGCCATAGACCGCGCACGGTTGATCAACCGGATGGAAATTTTCTCTGATAAGGACCATTTCCCGAAAATCGATGGGCTCGATATTGCCATCATCGGCGTAACCGAGGATCGGGCGGCCAACGGTAATAAAGGTTGCGGGGAAAGCCCTGAACGTGTGCGTGATTTTCTTTTCAACCTCTATTCTCACTGGAAACATTTGCGTGTTGCGGACCTGGGCAATATCACACAGGGTCATCATATTGATGATACCTATTTTGCCATAAAAGAGGTGTTGGCAGTCCTTCTGAAAAACCAGGTCATACCCATAATAATAGCGGTAGTCAGGACATCTCATATGCAAATTACACCGCCTACGAGAACATAGGTAAAGTGATCAATTTTTGTGCTGTTGATCCTAAATTTGATCTCGGGCACGATGAGGACGAATTGTCCTCCTGCTCCTACCTGAGCCGGATCATCATGCATCAGCCCAATTTCCTTTTCAACTATACAAATATTGGATACCAGACCTATTATGTGGATGAAGATGCCCTGGTATTGATGAAAAATCTTTATTTCGATGCATACAGACTGGGAAAAGTGCGTGCTGAAATGGAAGAGATTGAACCCATGATCCGCAATGTGGATGTTATGAGCTTTGATATCTCAGCCATAAGACAAACCGATGCACCAGGAAATTTTTATGCCAATCCGAATGGATTTTCCGGAGAGGAAGCCTGCAGAATATGCCGTTATGCAGGAATCAGTGACAAGTTGAGCAGTATCGGTTTTTATGAGTATAACTCCTCCTATGACGTGAACGGACAGACGGCTAAACTGTTGGCACAAATGATCTGGTATTTTATCGATGGTGTGGCGCATAGAAAAGACGATCTGCCTGAAAACGGACCGGACCAGTTTGTGCGGTTTATTGTTAAATCAGAAAATTTTGATGAAGACCTCGTCTTTTTGAAAAGCAAAAAAACTGAGCGGTGGTGGATTGAGATGCAGGCCAGCGATCAGATTCGTGAAAAGTATCGCCGGCACCAGTTTATTCCCTGTTCCTATGCAGATTATCAAAGTGCGCTCAACCAGGAGATCCCGGACAGGTGGTGGAAAATGCAACAAAAACTCATGTAAGGAAGGCCATTCAGGTACCTGCTTATTTCTTTTGATCCTTTCATTTCAGTTTAACCCTCAGCAAAACAGGGTTATGATCACTATCCCTGAAATCCAGATCAATCGTTCGGATATCAATCACTTCCACATTGGGTGAAACGACAAAGTAATCAAGGCAGGTTGTTCCGTTCAGACCCTTCTGATAGGCCTTGTCATTATTTCGATTGGTAGGGGCGTTGGGATCATATACCCAGGTCCACCCTTCAGGAAGAAGGTTTGGATCCATCTGGACCCGCGAAGGTTCAAAGCGATGACCGTTAAAAGTACCTGAAGGCTCAAATCCGGGAGGGTTGGCATTCCAATCCCCGCCGGCGATAACATGATGACCCGCTGCGTATTGCTCCAGCATTTGTGACTTGATGATTTCAAGCTCCCGGGCACGCAAAGCGCTGTCGTAAACATAGGCGGAATTATGGGTGTTCATAATGACCAGGTCACCGGATGAGAAAGATAAGGCATAACGGGTAAGGATAAAACACCTGTCAAGCAGGAACAACCTTTGGGGCCACGAGGCGATCAGCGGATAGGCGTACCGGGTGGCCTCCTGTGGTTGTTTTTCCGATAGGGTTGCCATCCCGGCTTTCACCCTGCCCATTGGCGAAGAGATCGGAACAGGTACGAATGGTACCTGATAGTTCAGGGCAAAGACAGCATGTTTAGGATGAAGTGCCTTTTCAATTTCATGCAATTGATTCACTTCAAAGGTTCTTTTGGATCTCACATCCACCTCTTGCAAGAGCCAGAAATCAGGTGATGCCTTCTTTAAAAAGCTGATAATATCCCGGAAATATTTTGCAGACAATTCTTGTTCAGGTCGCACTTTCGAGCCTCCATCATAAAAGAAGTCCATTTCAGCGCCCAGGCCTCCGTAGCCTATATTCCAGGTAATGAGGTCCAGCGTGTCATGATCGATGACATCAACGGGCCCCTTACTTTCCTGTGTCTTTAGAGCCAGCTGCTTTGGCGGCTTGTAATCGGAAAGGGTAATGTAAATGACGAAAAAAACCAGAGAAAGGAGTAAAACGACCAGTAACCATAACATAAATTTCAGGATTCTTTTCATATTAACCATTTGTTTAGGACAAGCATTTCCTGCGTTTCAGTCGACCCCTGTCAGCGATGGCTGTTTTCAGGAGTTTAAATAACCATAAAATGGTTCCGCTGTAAACCCAATAAAGATATGAATAACTGCAATTGGGTGATTCTGCGTTTCCCTTATCGTCAGCATGTCCGCATATAATTTCTGATTATTTATAATAACTTTGGCCCCTTTAACAACCA
The DNA here is from genome assembly GCA_037382165.1 of bacterium. Lineage (GTDB taxonomy): Bacteria > Bacteroidota > Bacteroidia > Bacteroidales > F082 > JAADID01. Next base: position 10,304 of record JARRQC010000059.1, read on the forward strand.
TGCAGTATGCCATTTTTGGGAAGTATCATAAAAAGCGCCTATGCCCTTCGGAACAAACCAATAGAAAAGCAACTCGAAACGCTTGAACCGGTATCTTCCCAGCGAAAAACGCTCAAAAAGCTGATTCGTAAGGCAGAATATACCGCGTTTGGCGAACATTACAAGTTTTCGAAGATTCTCAGTAATGAAGATTTTATGAATGCTTTCCGGCAAACGGTACCGCTTCATGATTACAAATCCATGTACAAGCGCTGGTGGTACCGGTCACTGAACGGAGAATCTTATGTAGCCTGGCCCGGGAAAGTTAAATATTTTGCACTCAGTTCCGGTACATCAGAAGCCAGCAGTAAATATATCCCGGTCACAGGAGACATGTTGCGCGGCATCAGGAATGCCAGTGTTCGCCAACTTGTGACCATGGTCAAGTATGATTTCCCGATTGAGTTTTATGAGAAAGGAATATTGATGATCGGCGGGAGTACACACCTGCAGTATAATGGCACCTACTATGAGGGTGATCTCTCAGGAATTACCGCGGGCAATCTCCCTTTTTGGTTTCAGCATTTTTACAAACCAGGACGCCGGATATCGAAATCAGGTGACTGGACCAGTAAGCTCAGGGAAATGGTGAAAAAAGCACCGGACTGGGATATCGGTGTGATTGTGGGTGTGCCTGCCTGGGTGCAGATCTTGATGGAGAAAATTGTTGAAGAATACAAGGTGCAATCCATTCATGATATCTGGCCCAATCTGTCGGTGTATGTGCACAGTGGGGTATCATTCAAGCCTTACCGGAAAAGCTTTGAAAAGTTATTCTCCAAGCCAATGGTATATAATGAATCCTACCTGGCTTCAGAAGGATATATTGCTTTCCAGAACAATCCGTCTTCCCATGGGATGGAACTCGTACTGAACAATGGTATATATTATGAATTTGTCCCCTTCAATGATAAAAACTTTGATGAAAACGGCAACCTCACGGAGAATCCCAGTGTATTGGGAATAGAAGAAATTGAAGAGCAGAAGGAATATGCATTGTTGCTATCTACCAATGCCGGTGCATGGCGGTACCTGATCGGGGATACGGTCAAGTTCATCAACAAGAAGGCATGCGAAATAGTGATTACAGGCCGCACCAAACATTTTATCAGCATTTGCGGCGAGCATCTGTCAGAAGAGAATATGAACAGGGCCATCGCACTGCTTGAGGAAGAAATGAATGTTGAGATTAAGGAATTTACAGTGATGGGAATCAGGCATGGCAGCCTTTTCGCCCACAAATGGTATATTGGCACCGATTCATTATTGAAAGAAGAACTGGCACGGCTTAAGATCGATGAATACCTGAAGAATTTAAACGACGATTACAGGGTGGAGCGAATGGAAGCCATCAAGGATGTTTATGTAAAAGTCGTCCCAACCAGTATTTTCTACAAATACATGAAGCTCAAGGGAAAAGAAGGTAGTGCCAACAAGTTTCCGCGTGTTTTGAAAAATTCACGCATAGAAGAGTGGGAAGATTTTCTTCGTGAGGAACAGGTTATCGCTTAGTGTTTGCATGGATTTATGAATGCTTTATTTGAAGGTATAGCTCTTGGTTTATCCCTGGCTTTCGTATTCGGTTTTGGACCTGCCTTTTTTGCGCTGGTACAAACAGCACTTCAAAGGGGTTTTTCATCCGGTGTATTGCTGGCCATAGGCATATTCCTGAATGATGTGATCATCGTCGTCCTTGGCCTTCTCGGTTCGGTACATGTCATAAAGGGATCGGAAAACTATCAGCTGATGGGCATCATTGGCGGGGCATTACTCATCGTCTTCGGCCTGTTCACCCTTACCAGGAAAAATATAGAGTCTGCAAAAAGCAATACCAACGGAGATAATCCGCATGCGATGATATTCCTTGGAAAGGGTTTTGTGCTGAATCTGCTCAACCCTTTCGTTTGGATATTTTGGCTTACAGTCATTGTAAGTGCCACAGCAACCTACAAGGCCGATACTTTTGATTTGATCCTCTTTTTTTCCGGTACCCTGGGTGTGGTGGTAATCTCTGATATATCAAAGGTATTTATGGCTTCCCGGTTGAGCAGGATCATCACAGGATCCTTCCTGGTTACACTTAACAAAATAGCCGGCGTGGCCCTGGTATTATTTGGTATGTTTATGATTATCAGGGGAGTGTTAAATTTTTAGCAGGGTATGCACAGAAAAACTATTCTGTAAAAATTAAACCGAAGGCCATATGTTAAGACCTTCGGTTTAATAATGAATACTATTTCCGTTTTAATCGATGACGATCTCTTTTACCACGGTTTGTTCCACCCTGACGGGTTCAGGCATTGATTTATGAATGGTCATTTCATCCACAAGGTGACCGGCCCCTGCCAGTTTATCGATGATGAACAAAACATACCTGATATCAACGACAATAGTGCGTTGCATTTCCGGACTAAAGGCAATATCACTACTCATCGCTTCCCAGTTTCCATCAAAAGCCAGTCCGATCAGTTCACCGCTGGCATTGACTACGGGAGAGCCGGAATTACCTCCCGTAATGTCATTATTGGTCAGGAAACAGACCACCATGTTGCCTCCTGCATCGGCATACGGTCCGTAATCCTTTGTTTCGTAAAGCGCTTTTAATTCAGGTTCAACATAAAATTCGGGATTGGTCGGATCTTCCTTTTCCAATACACCTGAAAGATGTGCCTTGTAATCATACTGAATGGCATCGGCGGGATAATAATCTTTAACCGTACCAAAAGAGAACCTGAGGGTTGAATTGGCATCCGGATAAAATTTCTCCTCCGGAAGCATTTCCCTGATACCTTGCACAAAAAGTCTTTCAGCCCGGGAAAGCTTATCCCCCCCTTGCATATAACCATCACGAATCTCCATGATCTTTTCCATATATCCCTGCATCAGGACAAATGCCGGATCCTTCTCCAGTGTTTTCAGTTTCGGATCATCCAGGAATGTTTTCGTATTGGCCAGGTCTGACATGAACGATTTTTCAAAAAGATAGTCGGCATACCGGTTAAAGTCTCCCTTGAACTTGACTTCCATTTTGTCGAGAACCTCAGGATGATATTTATCGGGTAACTTTTCAAAATAGAGCGCGGTCATGCGTGCAAAAACATCCCTGTCGGTAGAAAAATCATAATTCTTGAAATGTTCGGAGGCTGAATTCTTCAGGTTCTCGGCGGCGTGCATTATCTGTTCCTGCTTTTTCGCTTTATTTTCTTTATCCTTTTCTTCCTTATACTGTTTTAGTATTCCGTGCAGCCCCATGAATTCCTGGGCAAAACCGATGATCCCGGCTCCGCCAACCCCGGTAACACTTGCATAGATAATGGGTTCTGTACTGGGTGCGCGGCTGTCATATACTTCGGATATGTCGCTGAGCACGTGACCATATTTTTCTTTCCTGCTGTCGTCCGCATTGACCCATTGCATGAATTTCTCTTCAAAAGAGGCTTTGCTGCCAACAACATCCAATTTTTTGACACCTTGTTGCTGTCCGATGAAATATTTCCAACTGTTGGCAAGTGAAGCATAGTTGCTGGCATATTTTATTCCAACCTCACGGTCCGCGTCCATATGTTCCTTCCAGACTTCCAACTTGGCACCAAAGGCTTCGATCAAAGGAGGAAGGTAATAATCAAGTTTATATTGAAGGCCCGCAGAGGTGGTGTACCTTTCGGTTCCTCCAGGAAAACCAAAGACCATGGTGAAATCTCCTTCATTTATTCCATCGAGTGAAATGGGCAGGTGATATTTTGGAACCAGCGGTATATTTTCTTCGGCGTAATCCGCAGGAGAACCATCCGGAGCCGTATATATCCTGAACATGGAAAAGTCTCCGGTGTGCCTGGGCCACATCCAGTTATCCGTATCGCCACCATATTTTCCAATAGATGAAGGGGGGGCTCCTACCAGACGAACATCCCTGTAAACCTGGTAAACAAACATATAATATTCGTTACCATTAAAGAAGCTTTTGATCACAGGATGGTATTTTCCATCTTCCTTCGCTTGCTTCTTTAGTTTACTGGTGATCTTCCTGATAGCCATGTTTCTTTCTCGACCACTCAGTGTATCACTGATAAAAGGAAGGATGCTGTCTGTAACATCAGCCATATATACCAGAATAGAAGCGGTCATCCCTTCACTGGGCAGTTCTTCTTCCCTGTTCATGGCCCAGAAACCGTCACCCAGGTAATCGTGACCAATACTGCTGAGTTTTTGTATGGCATCATAACCACAGTGGTGGTTGGTAAGCATCAGTCCTTCCTCCGATACAATCTCTCCCGTGCAAAAGAAACCATTGGGTGTCGGACTGGAGGAAAGTCCGACGATGGCGTCTTTCATGCTGGCGTGGTTTACACTGTAAATCTCTTCGGCTGTCAGTTGCAGTCCAAGTTTCTGCATGTCTGTATAATTCAGCCGCTCAATGAACATCGGCAACCACATACCCTCATCGGCAACCAATTTGCTGGTACCGGAAAAAATCAGCAAAAACAACAAAACATAATTAAATCTTTTCATTTATTATCTGTGTTTAAAATTGATAAGTGATTCGTTTTCACATAAATCATACCACCTGTTTTAATCTTTTGTATACAGGGTAGTTTATGTATACATATCTATTTGACAAAAGTGATTCAGATCGATAACGGACATATTTATCAAATTTACGGACAGGTATCAATTACAGACCGAGTACTTCGGGACCCTGTTCGAAATAGATATCCGACGGAATCCCCTTCGCACTCAATCTTTCAAGGTCTGCTTTGAGTTGCGGTTTGACGACACCTTCCTGCTCAATCCATTGCTTTGCAGCTTCGTAATCTCCGTCTCCCTGCATTTTCAGAATTTTTTGGGTCAACATTTCAGAGGCAGCTTTCATCTTCTCCATATTTATGGAATAGGTACCATTTTGGTTACGGGTGAAAGCTCCCTGCTCAGTAAAAAAGTTGAATCGCAACATATTGGCCATCCCATGAGCACTGGAAGCCCCAAACCTTACGGACCTGAAAATTCCAGCCATGAATGTGACATAATTGTCCATCAGATCAGTATCTGTAAATTCACCCATTTCGTGAAGTTTGGTAACCAGGTATAAACCCAGGATATCCGCTTTCCCTTCCTCAATCGCTGAATATTTTTCTTTCAATGCCTTACGTGCAGTACCCTTTCCGTTGATGGTATTCTTGACACCCATACCGTGTGAAACTTCATGGAACATGGTATTGGAAAAGAAGGCATTGAATGTCACATATTTTCTTTGATCTTCCGAAATGAGTTCCTCTGTTATGGGAACCATGATGTGATCAAATTTTGCCCGCATGGCATTTTTCAACTGTAATTTTCTTGTCCCTTTCTGCAGTTGTACCTTTTCGTCATTTGGCAGGTTGATGGCAATGGTTTTGCCCGCCATATTGCAATCCCCTGCATAGTAAATCACGTCATAGGCATTCAGATCGACATCGGAACCTGGTGTTTCCTGCTTATAAATCTCATCTACCGGAAGTTCTTTCTGCAATTGCGGCAGATATCCGGCGTACCTGGCAAGTTTCGCACTCCATTCCACATCTTTGATCAAAAGGAATGATTCGTAAGCAGTTTTGTAACCAAAAAGGCCGTCTGCATAATTTTCAATGGGACCTATGACAATATCAACCAGGTTGTCCTTCATATCGAGCCAGGCGAGGTCACTTTTAAAGTAATCATCGGTACGAAGTGCTTCCGCCCGCAATTTGAGGTACTTCTTAAACCCTTTATCCTCAGCCAGGTCGGCTGCCTGTTCAAGCAGTCGTGCTGCATCCTCTACCTGTTCGGCATAAGCATCATGGTACCACAAGGTGGTGAGTTCTCCATCGTTGTCTCGTCTGATCAGGGTATACAGGTTAGATTTTTCAGGATCGCTGAATGCCATGAATTCATCCTTTGACATATCTTTAGGGTAGAATTTTGCTCCCGGTGGTTTTGGACCGTAACCCGGCAGGAAAACAGCCTGGTTGTTTAATTCATCCCAGGGACCATAATTGATTTTCGCATACTGTCTTAATTTTTTATCTTCGATCCCCTTTAAGAAAGGTTCCTTTTCACCAAAATTCTGCAGCCAGAACAACTCATCCATTATATCAGCCGCCTGAAAAAGTAATTGAAGCATTTTACGCTGATTTTCATTAAGATGAGATAAGTCTGCCGTCAATTTAACCTGTGCATATCCTTTCATCTGGTAGGATGGGGATTCCGCATTTTCCTTCACATTTTTCTCTTTTGGATTCTCGCACCCCATGGTCAGAAATAATACGAACAGCATGAGGGACGGAATAATTTTTTGAATGAACATGATATTGGGTGTTTTACATATTAACATGAGGATGCGAAGTTACTAAATAAGCAGTTAATGATCCGGACGAAAAATAATGCTGAAAGCACCTAATTTTGAATAGGAAACGAATGATCAGGGCATGAATCATTTCTGGCAAGGGAATGGCAGGGTATCATCCAAAATTCCATAAATTCGCTGACTGAAGAACACAGCAGATTGTATATTCTCAGTTTTGACATAGAAGATTGGTTTCACATTTTTGATAAAGCCTATTATACCAAATCCGCCAGTTGGGACCATTTGCCTACCAGTGTGGAGAAAGATACGGACTGGTTGCTTGATTTTCTTGATGAGCATGAGCTGAAAGCAACTTTTTTTACACTTGGATGGGTTGCAGAAAAATATCCTTTGCTTGTAAAAAAGATCCATCGGCATGGACATGAAATTGCAGCCCATTCTTACAGTCATATCAAAGTGCATCACCTGGACCATAAAAGTTTCAGAAAGGATACAGAAAAAGTGGTAAAACTTCTTGAAGATCAAACGGGTGATAAGATAGATACGTATCGTGCACCGGGATTTTCCCTGAATAAGAACACCTTGTGGGCATTTGAAATACTGCATGAATTCGGTATTAAGGTGGATAGTTCATTAAAATCCAACCTGCATATGGGATTTCCCGGAAGGATTCCCAATGCGCCTTTTTTGCTGCACTGCAACGGATTTACCATGAAAGAGTTTCCTACCCGTACATTCAGGTTTTTGGGTAATCACATCGTTTACTCAGGAAGTGGCTATTTCAGGATATGGCCTTACTGGTTTATAAAGAATAAATTCCGCTCTTCTGCTTATGAGATGGCTTATTTTCATCCACGGGATTTTGATAATTACATTCACCAGATGTTTATGCGACATCCTTATCTTCAACTGAGATACCGGATTGGCACCAATAGTTCACAAACCAAATTCTGGGAAAAAAATTCGATTTCAGGGGGTATAATTTTTCATTTTACGGGTACTAACCTATAAGCGGATATGGTTTTTATAAAGTCAATATCTGCTAAGATCTGGATTCCAGATACCCTGTTCTTAACAACACTGAAACTGACTAAAACAATTTTACTTCATTATTCCCGGCTCTATCCGGGTCGGTAAGTTCTAATTTTTCGAAAGATTAACAGAAAAGTCATTTCGGAAAATCGCTACAAAATTGATCCGTTGAAACCAAAATAAAATGAAAAATCAATTTTTCTATTTCTTACTCATTCGCTTTTTGAATGCCTGGAAAAAACCAGTCATCTCCCCTGGTTTAAGGCCTGATGATTTTCCTGGAAACTTTTGCTTATCAAAGGGAAATCCCTACAGAAGCTATAATGGCCCGGATGATGATTGCAGCCTTTCCGGAATTTTCAGAAAGCCTGTTTATAACATTTTCCATCAACACTTAATTGGGCAAACCAATTAATTAATGAAAAGGTCAGCAAGCTGAAAGCGACAGGGATTTTTTTCATGTCAATTTCAGCTTACTGCTGACTGATCCAACTATTTTAAAAAGAGAATAATATCTATATAAAAGTCAAATAATGGAATTCGGAACGAAGAACACAAATATTGCACCTTTTTACATAGATAAAGTAGACACTTCCTTATCTGCCTTTGCTGTACCATCCCAAAAGACCTCCCGCCAGGGAGGGCTGGGATGGATTCTTATTTTTATGATGAGGATGATTAGTTTATTTACTGAGAACACGCGTGACTTATTGGAATTATTTATTTCCGGCAAAACTTACCGCCAGGCCGAACTCAATAAATTTATTCACTAACTAAATTAATTACCAAAATGAAAAAGTTCCTTTTTTACCTTGCACTTACCATTACGGCGGTTTCTGTGGTCGTTTATGTAGTTTCCTGTAACAAATTACCGGATAATGAAAAAATTACGGACACATCTTCCCTTCAAAGCACCCTGAAATACAGCGGCCAGGGCAGTCCGCTGGAAGATAAAAATTTCAGTTCATGGATGGAGGAAGCAGATCTGTTTTACGGAGAGATGTTGTCAGAAGTATCTGCAGATCAATATGTGCTTTCCATTGAATCCGGCGATATGAATATCATATATAATGCCATGGAATTGAGTCAGGAAGAGATATCTCACTACGATACGATTTTCGTTTATTATGCCGAAAAGTTTCTGGAGTCTAATGAAGCGCCGATCCCTTATTCCTGTTCCCTTTGCAGTTTATCCGATGAGGAATTGGTGGAAGTAGCTTACGCGGTCTATGATTTCTACCAGGAAAATTACTCAGGATCAGGTTCTTTATTCGAACCCCTTGTTCAGGAAGATGGGGAATGTGACATGTGGGCCTATTTATTTTGTGCAGCCGGTTGTGCGGTAACCTTCGGTGAATGGTGTCCGCCCTGTGGATTGTTGTGCATTACCTGGTGTATGTGTGAATATTGCCCGTCTGCATCCCCGAGCCTATGTAAAGCATTAAGTATGGATTAACAAATATCATAACAATGGAAACTGTAATCTTTATTTCAACCGTAGCTGTTTACACCCTTCTCTTTGCCATTTATTTCTTCGGGTTTAAAAGATCCGGAAGGGCACTGGTTTACTCAAGGTATGTGGTATTAACTATCACTGTTGTTGGGAGTCTGGCTGTCGGCTATTTTAGCGCCGTGTTAAGACAGACCGGGGATTCAAGTATGATATGGGGAATCGCCATATTCAGTCTGGGCTTGATTTATGCGGTCTGGAAGTTTGTGAAAATGTAGGATCGTGCTGGTGAGTTGGGAGTTTGCCTGATATTTGGGTAAACTCCCATATTTTTCTGCTAAATTCCGGTTGATTCAGTTCAGTATACTAGAAGGTTGATAGGCGTGGGCGATTATTATTTACGAAGTCAAACTGATTCTGAATGCGAACTGCAAGGGAACAAAGAACACATTCCTGCAGTTTATTCCAAGGGTGCCAAAGGCATTCTTCCGGAAAATCCGTTTGAGTATAAGAATAAATAAAAATAGATACCTTAAAACACCTTGCAGGCTTGCCCCGATATTGTTTATTTCTGATGGAAATTGACCTATATTTGCCCTGACCAACAACCACAAAGTTAAATGCAATATCTCTTCGTACTGGATAAACTTATCCCGATTGAAGCTTTCCTTCTTGCATTTATTGTCACCTACATTGCCATACCGTCTATCGTAGATGTTTCAAGGAAGAAACATTTGTTCGATACCCCGAATGACCGGACCTCCCACCATGAAAATACACCTACCCTGGGCGGGCTTTCCATATTTGCAGGATTCATCATTTCCGCGATGATATTCCTCTATATACCCGATATTCCTTACATTCAATATGTGATCGCCGGAGTCGTCGTGGTTTTTTTCATTGGTTTGAAGGATGATGTTATAGTCATTGCACCGATGACGAAATTTATCGGCCAGCTTTTTGCTGCCACCATCATCATTGATCTTGGTGGTATCCGCCTGGCAGGGTTGTATGGTTTGTTCGGCATCACGGATATAGGCTATTATGGGAGCGACCTGCTCACCATTTTCGTAATAATCGCCATTGTCAATGCGTTTAACCTGATCGATGGTATTGATGGCCTTGCTGCTGGAGTAGGTATACTGGCCTCCAGTGTATTTGGATTCTGGTTCTACCATTCAGGGCAACTTCAGCTCGCAATTCTTGCATGTGCCATGATTGGTTCACTGCTGGCCTTTTTCAGGTTTAATGTTTTTTCAAAAAAACGTAAGATATTTATGGGTGATATAGGGTCTTTACTACTTGGTTTCATTATGGCTATTTTTGCCATCAAGTTCAACGAGATCAGCGCTTCCCTGACGCCTGACCATCCCTACAAAGTAGTGGCTGCGCCGGCGGTTTCCATTGGTATATTGATCGTACCGATATACGACACCATCCGTATATTCATTTTACGCATCGTTCATGGCAGGTCCCCTTTCCGTCCTGACAGGGAACATGTACATCATTATTTGCTGGAACTGACGGGTAGTCATAAACGTTCTACTTTTATAATACTGACTGTCAATGTCTTAATTATCATCATCGCTTTCCTGCTTTCTGATTTGCGCATTCACCAGCTTTTCCTGATATTGATAGGATTGGCGGCTATTGTGTCGGCTTTCCCTTACTACATGGTGCGGAACAGGAGAAAAAAGAAGGTAGAAGCCAGGCAATAAGCGAATTCGATCTTCCGTCGCCTTTAATTTCTTGTATTTAATACATTTGGTTTTATTTTCAATCATCAAACCGATGTAATGAATACTTCCTTTGCGATCCGGTTCTTCTTTCTGGTAATATTCTTCATGCTATTATGTATTGGTTTGATTAGCCAGAATCTATATACCTATTTTAACCGGGATTACGATATGGCTGTTCAGTCGGAACTGTACTCATCAGGGGTGAGGTTTCATACGGCCGTCCAGGCCTGGAGGAAAGGAGATATTCAGAAAATAGCCAATTACGACTCCCTGTTACAACTAAACCGTATTGAAAAACAGATAGATAAAAAATGGAAACAAAAAGCATGGGATAAGTTTCTGAATGATGATGTAGTAACCCTTTATCGCGATAATTTCTGGTTTGCCCTCAATCCCCTCATGAATTTTGAACTGGGCTACGAGTTCAATGAATCAAGGACAAGATATATCAATACCCGGGGATTCGAAGCCAAAGGAGAAATCGGAAAAGGATTTTCCTTTTATACCAGTTTTTATGAAAACCAGGGAAACTTTGTCAACTACCTGGATACAGCGATCCGTAAACTGGAAATTATACCGGGTCAGGGCATGCAGAGAGAATTCAAGGAGGATGGTTTCGATTATGCCTATGCAGAGGGTTATCTCGCTTTCAATGCCGGAAAATATTTTGACTTTCAACTGGGTTACGACAATGTTTTTATTGGTGACGGTTACCGCTCGCTTCTCCTTTCAGATAATGCATTCAATTATCCATACCTTAAGATCAATGCAAAATTCTGGCACATCAATTATACAGTGCTGTATTCCCAGATGATGGATATCAATCACCAGTGGAGTGAAAACCTGGGATATGCCAAGAAATGGTCTACCACACATTATCTTTCATGGGCCGTTTCGAGGCGTTTCAGTATTGGTATTTTTGAAACCATTGTCTGGCAGGCACAGGACTCCACGGGTTACCGCGGATTTGATGTCACTTATCTGAATCCGATTCTTTTCCTGCGTCCTGTGGAATTCTCCGTGGGATCTTCCGACAATGCCCTGATTGGGCTTAACCTGAGTTTTATCGTCGGGAAACAAAATACATTTTATGGACAGTTTATCATTGATGAATTCAAGCTGGATGAAATACAGGGAGGAAATGGCTGGTGGGGTAATAAGTATGGATGGCAACTCGGCTTCAAGACTTATAATGCCTTCCGGGTGAAAAACCTATTTTTGCAGACAGAATTCAACATGGTGAGGCCCTACACTTTTGCACACGGTGAAACCTTGAAGAATTACGGTCATTATAATGCCGCTCTGGGCCATCCCATGGGGGCCAATTTCTGGGAATCAGTCAATTTTATCAAATACAACTGGCGAAGGTTTTACTTCAAGTATCAATTTCAATATGCAAGGTACGGCTTAGATTATGATGAAAAGAATTATGGTAAGGACATCTATAAATCCTATGATAACCGGGTATCGGATTATAATGTCAAAGTGGGACAGGGCCTGAACACTACGGTTATCTATCATGATATTACTGTCAGTTGGCTTGTAAACCCTTCCTATAACCTGAATGTCGCTTTGGGTTATACCAACCGCTCTTTTAAAAATGAAAGGGACAATATCTTAACCTCGTTTTTCCATATCGGTCTGAGAACTTCACTCAACAGGCATTATTATGATTTCTGAGTTTACACCTTAGCTTAAAAATGAATTTGTCAGGTTAACCTTCCATTTCTTTCATCGTCTTATTTTTGCATTCAAATACCCAAGGGATGAGAACCACAATTACAGGTATAGTTTTAGTT
>JARRQC010000059.1:22729-26835 GCA_037382165.1 bacterium
CAGGATGTACTTGATTTTTATCTTTTCCTTCGTCATCATACCGATTTCCCTTATGAAAAGCTATTTGTCAACATTACCTTTTATTCTCCCGGAGGCGAGATGCGTTCCAATGATTATGCATTTGACCTGAAAGATTATCGGGGAGAATGGCTTGCCGAAGGTATGGGTGAGCTTTGGGACCTGGAATTACTGATCCGGCGCGAAATGCCCTTTTTTGAAGACGGCATTTGCAAGGTAAGGGTGGAAAACAAATACCCGAAATATGACACCCCGGGAATTATTGAGTTGGGTCTTATCGTCAGGAAATCAGCTAATCAGGATAAGTAGCCACCCCATTTTTCCAAAAAATATTTTTAACCATTTTACCTGAAATCCGGCAATGATTTCAACCTATTTTACTATCTTTGGTAATACCAAATTAATGTAACTAATTCTTTTATTTTCTAACTTAAAAAACCAGATTTAATGAAAAAGTACCTACCTACACTGGGTTTGGTGTTACTATGCATCGGACTCAACAGCCAGAACGCATGGATCAATGAAATCCATTATGACGATGCCGGAAGCGACTCAAGTGAGGTCGTGGAAATCGTTATTGAAAACCCCGGCAACTACACCCTTTCCTTATTCCAGGTATTCCTTTACAACGGAAACGGCGGAACCATTTATGATAATGAATCCGTTAACAATTTTACTGAAGGTAATAGCTCCGGAAACTTTATCGTGTACTATTGGGAACCCTCTTCGATTCAGAATGGTGCACCGGATGGACTCGCCCTGGCCTATGACAATGCGCTGATCGATGGCCAGTTTCTCAGTTACGAAGGCGAGTTTTCTGCATCGGAGGGACCGGCTTCCGGAATTACTTCGACCGACATCTTTGTATTGGAATCAGGAGAACCGGAAGGGTTTTCCCTGCAATTGACCGGCTCAGGCAGCCAGTATTCAGATTTTACCTGGCTGGACCCTGATTCAGCTACTGTGGGGGAGCTGAACAATAATCAGACTTTAACTACCAATTCGAATTCCGCCCTTTCCGATATCATAAAGACTCCCGGCTGGAATGAAGCCGTTGATATTGATTACACCATTTACTTCGATTCCATCGGACTTACCACTACAAATGCCCTGGAACTTGCCAGTTTCACGATCCGGGATGGTGGCGAGGCAGGTGCAGACAACGACGAACTGATGACTTCACTGACTTCAGTAACCTTTTCAGTTCTAAACGCTGAAAATATTCTAACCTTAGCGCTATTTGACGGAACGGAAAATCTCCTGGAGGTCAGCCCCGTTGATTCCGTTGTATTATTTTCAGACTTTTCCTCTATCTCCGCCACGGATGACGGGTCTAAAGACTTTTCACTTTATGGCACTTTCAGAAGTGTTGTGAACGATAATGAAAATTTAAAGTTTACAATCCTGGATGCAGATGCTGATCCGGCGGGCTCAACGTTCGCAGCTTCCGATGCCGGGGGAGCCGAAACAGATGATTCGGGTAGCAACAACCAATTGATCGTTACGGCTGACAGGCTGGCTATCCATACCCCTTTATCGGTTTTCACTGATGAAGATTTTTTGCTGGAGGTAGAGGCAACCGATAACCAGGGAAGCCGTGATCTTGATGAGAATTCAGATGTTTTACTGACCCTGGGATATGGATCGGGTATGCTTAGCTCATCGACCGGACTTGATCAGCAGCTTTCTGAAGGATATTTTCTCTGGACGGATGTTCAGTATGATGAAACCGGAGCATTTGGTATTGAAGCACAGTCCGCAGAATTGCTCAATGGATTAAGTGATACCATTACAGCTTCGGAAAGCCCGACCAATGGCTTGATGATCTCCTTGCTGTGTGATCCGCAAGAACAATATGCTACCGATCGCTTTATTCAAATCTATAATGGATATGAAGAGATTATTGACCTGTCGGGATGGATGGTTGTTGCAGTTGGAAATAACACGGATATTTTCACCTGGGAACTTTCAGGCAATTTAATGCCAGGAGAAACCAAAAACTGCGGCGATGATGAAAATACACGCTTTTTTCCTGATTTTGCTGCAACGGATTGGTCATCTTCCAACAGCAATTGGAATGGTGGGTCTGGTGATGGGGCAAGACTGCAATATGGAGATGTTGTTATAGATGAAGCTTCCAGTCACGGTGATTTTGCCAATGGAGTTTCTATCAGAAATCCGGATATCACGGGCCCTTCTTCCGGGTTTCAAGCGTCAGAATGGACAACTTCACCAGTGAATTTTGCAGATGAAGATCCCGCATCACCTGGTGTTCATTACTGTCAGGCACCACACTTCTTTATAAATGGTTCAGGAAACTGGAGCGACCTTACCGCAGATATTGGAAATGGTTCCAGCTTTACTTTTTCAGGAATAGTTACCGTAAATAATGATATAACCTCTTACGCGGAATGCTATAACCTGAATTTGACAGCGGAGGCCCAGTTGATAATTGATCCTGGAAAAGGACTAACCGTTAACGGAGACCTGATTGTAGCAGAAGGACCTGGCAAAGCAAGTGTGAATCCAGTAGTTATTGTAAAGAGCGATTCATCTGGAAACGGATCATTGATCATTCGTAAGCAAACCCCTGGACAGGATATTGCTTTTCAGCGCCATATGCCAGGATATACCGGAGATGAGGATGGGTGGCACCTGATATCCAGCCCGGTGGACACGATGGATATTGCCGCGTCTGATTTTGAACCCGGAGAATGGGATGACCTCTTCTGCTGGAGCGAATCGTCTAATGTCTGGGACAATTATAAAGATGAAGGCTGGGAGCAACCCAGGTTCACTGCAGGCCAGGGATATTTGGCAGCTTATGAAAATACAGATACGAAGACGTTCTCAGGAGTCATAACCCACACCGACGTGGTGTTTACAGACCTCAGCCTCACAACTGGCCAGGGGGAAGGATGGCACCTGCTGGGTAATCCATTCACTTCAGCCATTGTTTGGGATACGGATGAATGGCAGCTTGAAAATGTTGAAACCGCTGCACATACCTGGAACGATCTGGCAGGCAATTATCTACTCGTCACCAATGGGGATCCTATTCCTTCAACCTGTGGCTTTTTTATCAAGGTTTCCGATCCCGGAAACAGTATATTCATACCTCTTTCTGCAAGAAAGCATTCAGTCATCAATAATTATAAACTGCCTGAGCGTGATTCTTTATCAAATTATCTGAATATTGAAGTAACTATAAATCAGAGTGGCCACTATGACATAAACCATATCGGGTTCAGGCCGGATGCTTCCAGTGAATTTGATCTTTCATACGATGTCCATAAACTTTTCGGAAGTGAATCAGCCCCCCAGCTGTGGACCCAAATCGGGGAGGAATGCTTTGCCAGGAATTATTTCCATAGTCTTACAGATTCCCACGAAATAGTTTTGTTTTTCAGGGCAGGAGGAAATACCCTGCATACGTTGCGATTCTCGGGGATCGAGAGTTTTGATCCCAATGTAAGCATATATTTTGAAGACCTGTTTACCGGAGAAATATTCGATCTGAAAGAAAAACAGGAATATATTTTTGATGCTTCCTTAAGTGACGAAAGTGAACGTTTTAGGATTCATTTATCCGTGTTGACCACTCAGTTTGATCCATGGGATGAGGAAGAAATAAAACTATATGCTGATAATGGTTCGATCTGGTTAAAACAGGATAACAATAACCAGCATCCTGTCGGGATCGGCATTTTTGATCTGAATGGAAGATTAATTTATTCAGCACAGTTTCAGGGTGGACAGGTCATCCGATTTCAGCCGGAGGTTGTAACGGGGATATATATTGTCAGATTGTCCATGAATTTCAGGACTATCCATAAAAAACTATTCATAAACCAATCAAACTATTAAACTCAAAATATCTGAAATCATGAAAAAAATTCAAAAGATAATAGCCCTGATTTTCCTTACCATCATATATCTGACAAGCCATTCACAAACCCAGGGTCCGCCGGATCCTCCCGGCTCTCATGGTAATTCCGGAGACCAGCAACCCGGAGGAGGTGCATCATTGCAGGATGGAATGCTCATATTGCTTGTCCTGGCTTCAGGATATGCCATTAAAAGAAGAG
>JARRQC010000060.1:0-17072 GCA_037382165.1 bacterium
GACTTGACCTGTTTCAGTATCGGCGGCATCATTTTACAGGGCGCACACCAATCGGCATAGAAATCAATAAGTACCGGTTTGTTTCCTTTGATGATGTCGTTGAATTTGCTCATCGTTTATCGTTTGGAAGACATTTAGCAAATTTTATACCTGTCCCATGAAACTGACAAAATGTTAGCGAAAATATATACAGGGCATTTGACAATTAATCGGCGACTTAGCCCTTTCAACGCAAAATATTTTAAGTACTTTAAGTATTGTAAGTACTAAAAAAAGGTTGTTATTTAATCCAATCGCAATTCGCGCAGGTAGAGCTGGATCGTATTTTCCAATCCCAAATACAAGGCATCGCAGATCAGGGCATGTCCGATGGAAACCTCGAGCAGGCCGGGAATATGGCGGGCAAAATATTTCAGGTTGTCAAGGTTCAGGTCATGACCGGCATTCAGTCCCAATCCATGCTCGTTGGCTGCTGCTGCGGCTTCCACGAATGGACGGATTGCCTTTTCCCTGTCTTTTTTGAATTGTGCAGCGTAACTTTCCGTATAGAGTTCTATCCGGTCGGTGCCGGTATCTTTGGCATGAATTACCATTTCCGGAACCTGGTCCACAAACAGGGAAGTACGGATGCCGGCTTCATGGAACCGGGCTATGGTATCTGTCAGAAAGTTCCTGTACCTGATTTTATCCCACCCATGGTCGGATGTCAGCTGGCCGGGATCATCCGGTACAAGTGTAACCTGGTCAGGTTTGTGCCTGAGCACCAGATCGGTAAAGTCCTTTGTGGGATTTCCTTCCATGTTGAATTCAGTGGAGATCAGCGGGCGAATAAGTTCCACATCTCTCCTGGTAATGTGTCTTTCATCGGGACGCGGGTGAACGGTTATTCCTTGTGCGCCAAACCGTTCGCAGTCGACAGCCGCTTTCTGCACATCCGGGTAATTACCGCCGCGCGCATTGCGAAGTGTGGCGATTTTATTAATATTTACACTTAACCTGGTCATCGTACCGGTTTTAAATCCTCCTTCACTTCCGCTTTGGCAGACGAGAAAGTGGATTGGTTTAATTCCCCGATCCTATAGATCGGCATTCCATTTATTACATCGACAGCTGTACGTCGATGTAATTTATCAAAATTAATAAATTGCAGCCCTTATCCGGACAAAATGCGTGCAGTAATTCAAAGGGTTTCCAATGCCTCGGTAAGTATAGGGGGTAAAGTCAGGTCGGCGATTGAAAAGGGGATGGTGATACTGCTTGGGATAGAGGAGTCAGATAGCATGGAGGATGTGGAATGGCTGACAGGAAAGATTGTCCGGCTACGCATTTTTGATGACGAAAACGGGGTGATGAACATTTCCATTAAAGACGATGATGGAAATGCCATCGTAGTCAGCCAGTTTACGCTGCATGCAAGTACCCGGAAAGGTAACAGGCCTTCCTATATCAAGGCTGCCAGACCGGAACAGGCTATCCCGCTCTATGAGGCATTCATTAAGAAATTAGCTGATGAGCTGGGAAAAGAAATCGGTACGGGAGAGTTTGGTGCCATGATGGATATCCACCTGACCAATGCCGGGCCGGTGACGATCATTATCGATTCGAAACAAAAGGAATACTTATCGGGGGCTTTTACCTGCCGTTTTTCCTGTTTTCCTTGGCCAGTTTGGTCAGATATTCTTCAATGGCCATCGCCATAGAAGGAGCCGATTGGGTCGGTGCAGGAATGTTCAGCTTCAATCCTGCTTCCTTGACTGCCTTGCTGGTCGTATTGCCAAATGCTGCGATCAAACTGTCACCCTGCTTATAATCCGGGAAATTGCTTTGCAGGGATTTGATTCCAGCCGGGCTGAAAAAGATCATCACATCGTATTTTTCGATATCAAGATGTGAAAGGTTACTTGCTACCGTACGGTAAATGACGGCTTTGCTGTAATTGATCTTCTCCTTGTCGAGCAGGCTGAACATGCTTTCCTTATGTATGTCAGAGGAAGGTACAAGGAAACTCTCCTCGCGGTGTTTTTTAATCACATCGATCAGATCCGCAAAATTTTGCTTACCGTAGAATATCTTTCGTTTTCGGTATTGCACATATTTCTGAAGATAATAAGCCGTGGATTCGGAAATGCAGAAATACTTCATCGAATCGGGTATTTCAAAACGCAGTTCCTTGGCCATCCTGAAAAAGTGATCTACAGCATGCCTGCTGGTCAGGATGACCGCCGTGTGTCCGTTGAATGATCCCTTCGCCATACGGAAATCCTTGGCGGTGATGCCTTCTACTTTAATAAATTTATGAAAATCGATCTTGACATTGAATTTCTTGCACAATTCCCCATAAGGAGACTTTTCAAGATCTGCCGGTTCAGGCTGCGATACCAGAATGTTCTTTACCTTCAATTTGCGTCCTGTTTTTTTCCCTTACACTTTCTACCTGACTGGCTTACCCTCAGGCTAAACTATTGTTTAGCAGCTTAATGATAACCAGAATAGGTACGATTTCGAGCGTGCAAAGATACACAATTATGTGAAACAGTGAAATACCCGGCAGTGAAATAACATTAAAAAATGAGCCATACCATTTCAGGATTTGTGCTGCGAATATAAGTATGACACCGACTATAAGGAGGTACCACCCGGGCTGAAAAATTAATAAAAATAATACAGGAAGCAGCAGAATACCCAACAGGTTGTTGACCTGAAAATATAGTCTGCGCTGAAAAACGGATGCTGGCCGTGTATTGAAGAGAAAGCCTGTCAGGGAAATAAGGGTCATTTTCAATACAAATAAACTTATAACGACAATCAGAATGACCGTAAGGATCCTGCCCAATGACCACTGCGTGAGGGTGATGGAATACATCTGCCGGGCTCCCAGGTAGCCAAATAAAGTCATGGTAAATACAAAATTGATCAGCAGTAAAATATTCAATAAAAGTCCTGGTGAGTTGCTGGATGTATCCGTTGACCGGGTCCTGGAGGTAAATTCCGTGAACTGGAATAAAGAGATGAGCCTCTCCCTGAACAAATACCACAACAATGCAATGACACTCAACAGGCCAAGCACGAGATAACCTATCCATTCCATGTTGTTTACGGTCAAAGGTTGCGCGTTGATCATCCGGTTGGATGATTCCAGAAAGTGACCGATCAGGGACGCTGCGGAACTGTCAGGCAATTGTAAAGTATCGGTGGCCAGGTATATATCCTTAGGTTCGTTTACCATCCCGGCTGTGTCCTGAAAGCTTTGTTGAAAGGCCGCAAGCATGATGCAAAGTTAAAATCTAATGTTCTTCTTTAACCTGGACCTTGCAAATGTGATTACAGAGACTCCTTTACGGAGGATTTTCATCCCGTTTGGGAGTCAGGTTTGCAGGATCGTGAAATATAATTAAAGATCCATTTTTTACCTTATTTCCAACATAAATTAGAATCTTGATAAATAAGGATATCATCTGCAAATAGCCGGAAAAAATCCTAAATTTGCTAATCTTGTTAAATATTTAACAAATATTTGAAAAGCAGAAAAACCTTCAATCAATCATTCAAAATAAAAACGTAGGAATATGTTGAATAAAATCACAAATCTGGCTGAGTACCTGCAGACGTATCAGGAAAGTGTTGCGGATCCGGAAGGGTTCTGGAGCAAAGTTGCGGAATCCCATTTCTGGCGTAAAAAATGGGACAAAGTTCTCGACTGGCGTTTCGAAGGACCGGACGCACCTGTCGTGAATTGGTTCATCAACGGTAAGCTGAATATCACAGAAAATATCTTTGAGCGGAATTTGTTTACCCGCAAAGACCAGGTGGCCATCATATGGGAACCCAATGACCCAAATGAAAAGGAGATCAGGCTGACCTATGGTGAGCTTTTTGATAAGGTCAGGCAATTTGCCAACGGCCTCAAAAAATTGGGAGTTGAAAAGGGAGACCGGGTAGCGATCTATCTTCCCATGGTTCCCGAACTGGCTGTTGCCATGCTGGCCTGCGCCCGCATCGGTGCCATACACTCCATCGTTTTTGCCGGTTTCTCTTCCACAGCGCTGGCGGACAGGATCATAGATGCTGAGGCAAAGGTACTGATCACTTCTGATGGCGGATTCCGCGGAACCAAGACCATTCCTTTGAAACAGATTGCAGATGAAGCACTTGAAAAATGTCCTTCCATAGAATACAATATTGTACTGAAAAGGACAGGCCAGGAAATCAACTGGAAAGAGGAAAGGGACATCTGGTGGCATGACCTGATCGCGGATGTGAGCACGGAAAATATAGCAGAAAATATGGATTCTGAAGATACCCTGTTTATTCTGTATACCTCCGGTTCAACCGGAAAACCAAAAGGGGTTCTGCATACAACAGCCGGTTATATGGTCTATGCGGAATATACTTTTAAAAACGTATTCCAATACAACGATGGCGATATCTACTGGTGTACCGCTGATCTTGGCTGGGTGACCGGCCACTCCTATATCGTCTACGGACCCCTGTTGGCCGGAGCTACTTCCATCATGTTCGAAGGCGTTCCCACCTGGCCCGATGCCGGAAGATTCTGGCAGATCGTAGAAAAATACAAGATCAATCAGTTCTATACGGCCCCCACAGCCATCCGTGCACAGATCGCACAGGGTGACGAATGGGTGACCAAATATGACAAAAGTTCACTGAAGGTGCTCGGAACCGTCGGAGAACCCCTCAATGAAGAAGCCTGGAGATGGTATCATGACATTGTAGGCGAAGGCAGATGCCCGATTGTCGATACATGGTGGCAGACTGAGACCGGCGGAATCATGATTTCCCCGCTGGCAGGGATTACGCCCACCAAACCTTCTCTGGCTACCTTTCCGCTGCCCGGTATCCAACCGATTCTCGTGGATCATGAAGGAAATGAACTCAAAGGCAACGGGGTAGAAGGGATCCTGTGCATTAAGTTCCCATGGCCTGGAATGTTGCGGACAACATATGGCGACCACAAACGATGCTACCAAACCTATTTCTCGACTTTCAGGGGCCTTTACCTGACCGGTGACGGCGCCAAGCGTGATGAGGAAGGTTATTACCGCATCATCGGCCGCATTGATGATGTGATCAATGTTTCCGGTCACCGCATCGGTACCGCTGAGGTCGAAGATGCCATCAACCAGCATCCGAAAGTGAATGAATCTGCCGTGATCGGTTATCCTCACGACATCAAGGGACCAAAGACTCGGTCAGGTAAGATCATGCGAAGGATCCTCCGCAAGATCGGTGAAGGTGATGCAACCAATTTGGGAGACACCTCCACATTACTGGATCCCGGTGTGGTCGAAGAGATCATTTCAGGAGCCAAAGTCGCAGTGAAACGTTAATAACATCGGGAAAGGCTGCCTCCGAAAAGGGCAGCCTTTTCCATTTAAAAATAGGTAATGATGAAAGGCATTAAAATAACAAACCGCTGGCTGGTCGTAATTGGGGCCATCCTTATCCAGCTGGCGCTGGGTGCAATTTATGCCTGGTCAGTATTCACCAAATTACTGACCGACGTGAATGGTGTCTATAAATTTTCCGCATCGGAAGCTGCATGGGTATTTTCAGCCGGTTTAGCCACCTTCGCTGTGGTCATGGTGCTGGCAGGAAGATGGCAGGCCAAATCGGGCCCGACCATCGTTTCGCTGACCGGGGGTATCGTTCTCGGACTTGGATATATCCTCGGTGGTTTTTTTGGCGAAAGCTTCTGGTCTCAGTTCTTTTTTATCGGTATCATCGGCGGAGCCGGTATCGGGCTTGCCTATGTGGTCCCCATCGCAGTTGGAGTCAAGTGGTTTCCCGATAAGAAAGGTATGGTGACTGGCCTGGCTGTTGCCGGATTTGGTTTTGGCGCCACCATCTGGGTGAAACTGGCGGATACCTGGTTCGGTGGATTACTCCATACGACGCAGGCCTTCGGGCTGCCAGCCGTGCAAAGTGTGTTTGTCATCTATGGTATCATATTCGCTTCCCTTGTTATTCTTGGTTCCATGGTGATGGTCAACCCTCCTGACGATTACAAGCCGAAAGGATGGGAGCCGCCGGCACCGAATTCCTCCAAAGCATCCGGCGGGCTCGAATTTGACAGCAGGCAAATGCTTAAAACCAAACAGTTTTACAGTCTCTGGGTTGTATTTATCTTTTCCGCACTTGCCGGCCTGATGGTGATCTATTGTATCAAGCTGTTCGGAATAGATGCATTGAAGTTTAATGGCATGGAAGCACGGCAGGCTGCCATTGTCGGCGGAACAGCCATGGCCTGGTATGCCATTTTCAATGGGCTGGGACGTATTGTCTGGGGGATGATCTCAGACAGGATAGGCCGTAAGAATGCGATCATCTCCATGACACTTTTCCAGGGGATCATCATGCTGATGACCTATCACATTTTTATACGTTTCGGATTTTCCGGTGGATTTGTCATCGCTGCTTCCGTTATCGGATTTAATTTCGGTGGTAATTTCGCCCTCTTCCCGGCCATTACGGCGGACTATTTCGGCAACAAACTGGTGGGCCGCAATTATGGATGGATGTTTACCGCCTATGGCATCGCAGGTATCATCGGTCCGCAACTCGCAGGGGTTTTCAAGGATTCAGCCCAGGGTTCAGGTGATCCGATCGTATGGATGACACCTTTTATCGTTGCAGGTGTAGCCTGTATCATTGGCAGCATTATCATGAAAGTAACCCATCCGCCAGAGACATTACCGGAAGAAAAACAGGTTTCTGAACCTGAACTCAAGGTGAAAGAAGCTTAATGCTGCTTGCGGAATGAAATTCCAGCGCCCTGTCCCGGCAGGGCGTTTTTATTACCAACTGGATCACCATCTGTTTCAAGACAGCAAACCACCTCTGCGTGTATATTGATTTCCTACCTTTGTGAATGAAGGTATCGCTTAGGGATGCTTCACAAAATACTGACAGAAACAATAATATTCTCTTATTTACCATGGCTATCCGAGATCTTAACGCCATTTTCAAACCCAAACGCATCGCACTGATCGGCGTTTCGAATGACCCCAACAGTGTGGGCGGCATCACCTTGCGAAATCTTGTCAGTGCCGGATTCCGCGGAGTTGTCTATCCTGTAAACCCCAATCATGAAGCCGTGATGGGGATTCCTTGTTATCCGGATGTAAAAAGCCTGCCCAAATTGCCCGATCTCGCCGTGATCATGACCTCCGCGAAATTGGTGCCGGGAATTATCAGGGAGTGCGGTGAGGCTGGTATTCACGGTATTGTTATCATGTCAGCGGGATTCAAGGAAACCGGGCCGGATGGAAAAAAGCTGGAAGATAAGTTGAGGGAGGAGGTGGCTCAATTCCCGAAGCTGCGGGTCATTGGCCCCAACTGTCTTGGATTCATCGTGCCAGGCATCTATCTGAATGTCAGCTTTGCCAACGGAATGCCACTCAAAGGTCATGTTGCCTTTATTTCCCAGTCCGGTGCACTTTGTACTTCTGTCCTTGACTGGGCTCAGGAAGCCAGGATCGGTTTCAGTTACTTTGTATCTGTCGGAAATGCCATGGATGTGAATTTCGGAGACCTGATCGATTATTTTGGACAGGATTCCAACACCAAATCCATCGTACTTTATGTGGAATCCCTGGCCGATGCCCGCCGTTTCATGAGTGCGGCACGGGCTTTTGCACGTAAGAAACCGATCATCGTCTATAAATCGGGACGATTCCCTGAATCTGCCGCTGCTGCTGCCTCCCATACCGGCGCATTGGCTTCGGAAGATGCCATATATGATGCCATTTTCAGAAGGGCCGGGCTGGCCAGGGTTTATGATATCGGTGATATTTTTGACTTTACCGACCTGATCGGAAGGAAAAGAATGTCACATGGCGGTCACACGGTAACCCGGTAGACGTTTTGGGAGATGCCACCCCGGACCGTTTTGCCAGTGCAACGGAAATCGTACTTCAGGATAAAGCGGTGGATGCAGTGTTGGTTATCCTTACCCCACAGGCGATGACCGATCCGACAAGTACCGCTAAAGCAGTCGCCAAACTGTCAGAAAATACAACCAAACTGATCATGGCGGCATGGCTCGGCGGCGCAAGCATGCGGGACGGTGTGGAGGTTTTTACCGATGCGGGTATCGCCGTTTACGCAACTCCCGAACAAGCCATCCGCGCTTTTATGACATTGACCAATTATTCCCATAACCTGAGCATGCTATACGAAACACCGCGGGAGGTGCCTGTTTCATTTAACTATGACAGGGATGAATTGCGCAGGAAATACCTTTCTGAGATCTTCCCGAAGGCCAAAGTCATGACAGAAGACGACTCCAAGATGCTCATCAATGACTATGGTATTGATTCTACCCATCCGGAACTGGCAAAGAATGAGGATGAAGCCGTTGCCATCGCCAGTAAAAAAGGATATCCTGTCGTGCTCAAAATACAATCTGTGGATATTCTTCACAAGACAGATGTCGGCGGCGTGGCGCTGAACCTTAAAAATGAGGAGGTTTTACGCGCTTCCTACAAGAACATACTCGAATCGGTGAAAAAACATAGTCCCGATGCAAGGATCGAAGGGATAACGGTGCAAAAAATGATCAATACACAGAACGGTGTGGAGATGATCCTCGGCATTAAAAAAGACCCTGTATTTGGGACAGTCATGCTGGTGGGAATGGGAGGTACCAAAGCGGAACTTTTCAAGGATAAAAGGCTCGAATTCCCGCCGCTCAATGAAAAACTGGCTATGCAAATGCTCCAGTCGCTAAGGATCTGGCCACTGTTGGAAGGATACCGTGACAGTCCGCCGAAGAATATTGACAAACTCATCGAGGTATTGATCAGGTTGTCTTACCTGGCAGCCGACTACCCGGAGATCGAAGAACTGGATGTTAATCCGCTCTTTGTTACACCCACCGATGTCATCGCCCTGGATGCACGCATTGTACTGGATGAAGAATACCTGGATCTGGGGATCCATGAATACGGGCACCTGATTTTGAGACCTTACCCGGAGCGATTCATCAAGGAGGTTACCCTTCGTGACGGTACCAGTGTGCTGTTGCGCCCCATTAAACCGGAAGATGAACCGTTATGGCTCGAAATGCTGGCCAGCTGCTCGAAAGAGTCCATCTATTCACGATTCCGCCAGGATTTTTATTTTGATTCCCATGAAGTGGCGACTCAATTTTGCTATATCGATTATGACCGAGAGATCGGCATTGTGGCGGAACTGGAACGGGAGGGCAGGAAAAAGCTGGTGGGTGTCGGCAGGCTGATCTCCGATCCTGACGGCCTGAATTCCGAATATGCCGTGTTGGTTACCGACGAATGGCAACATCGTGATCTTGGCAGGATACTTACCGAGTATTGTGTGGAGATCGCAAGGAAATCAGGAATTAAAAAAGTTATTGCCGAAACGACCAGGGATAACCGACCCATGGTTTCTGTTTTTCGTAAACTGGACTTCCATATACATTTCAACGAGGACGGAACCGTTTCGGTTTATAAGGATATTGTCCAGGAGCATTGATGTCGTTTGTGACGAAAAGGTCCGGAAGAAGAGAATATCTATCATAAACACAATGAGAAACCAACAATGAAAATTATCGTACTGAATTGCGGAAGTTCTTCTATCAAATATCAATTGGTGAAAATGCCTGAAGCGCAGGTTTTGGCAAAAGGTATTGTTGAAAAGATCGGGCTGGATGGAAGCCGTATCAAACACAAAAGGGATGACGGAAAGGAACTGAAGCGTGATCACCCGATCCGGAATCACAATGAGGGGATGAAGGAGATGCTTGATATCCTGGTTAGTACCGGGTACGGAAGCCTTGATTCCCTTGATCAGATAGATGCCGTGGGACATCGCGTAGTCCATGGCGGAGAAGCGTTCAGTGGCAGTGTGCCCATTACGGACGAGGTCATCGCCGCCCTGGAAGAATCAGTAGAACTTGCACCCTTACACAATCCTCCCAACCTGGAAGGGATTTACACCATGTCAGGCCTGCTTCCCGATATACCCCAGGTGGGTGTTTTTGACACCGCTTTTCACCAGACCATGCCGGAACATGTATATCTCTATGCCATCCCCTACGTATTGTACCAGAAATACAAAGTACGCCGTTTCGGCTTCCATGGTACCAGTCACAAATATGTGTCCGGCAGGGCATGTGAGATTCTTGGTCTGGATTTCAGTAAACAAAGGATCATCACCTGCCACCTGGGGAACGGTTCATCAATGGCAGCCATCAAAGAGGGGAAGTCCTTTGACACCTCGATGGGGATGACCCCGGCAGAAGGCCTGATCATGGGAACACGTACGGGAGACCTTGATCCCGGAGCGTTGCTTTACATGGCGGAAAAGGAGGACACCAGTATTAAAGAGACAAGTGACCTGCTCAACAAGCAATCCGGTATGCTGGGTATTTCGGGTGTCTCTTCCGATATGCGGGATATTGAAAATGCAGCCCATGAGGGAAATCACCGGGCGCAGCTGGCACTTGAGATGTTTGCCTACCGCGCCAAAAAATATATCGGCGCGTATACAGCAGCCCTGGGAGGTGTTGATATTATCGTGTTTACAGGAGGTATAGGAGAACGTGATCCGGAAACACGGAAACGCATTCTGCATGGCCTTGAATATCTTGGCATTGAACTTGACCCGAAAAACTTAAATAGCAGGGGAGAAGAAGTGCTGCTCACCACGCCCGCGTCCAAAGTTAAGGTGATCGTTGTCCCAACGGACGAGGAAATGATGATTGCAAAGGATACCTATGAAATTGTCAGTCGAAAAACCGGCAATTCCTGAATTCAAAATGATCCTGTTGATGAACCAGAAAAATCATAGAATATGACAATTAAAAAAGGATACGGTAAAGGACTAACGATCGCTCTTATACTGCTTGGCACAATATTGTTATTCTCGTGCTCGGGTCCCGGAGAAAAAAGCACGGAAAGTGAAACTTTGCATACCGGTGAGATAGAAAGGCTTTCCAAATCGATAGACAGGATGATCCCAAAAGATGCGAAGATCGAGGTACTGGACAGCGGTTTTACCTGGTCCGAAGGTCCTTTGTGGCTGGAAGAACAAAACAGGTTGATTTTTTCAGATGTGCCGAACAATATCGTTTATTCCTACCGGGAGAATGACAGCCTGAGCGTTTATCTTAAACCGTCAGGATACACGCACGAAGGCCCTGACAATGGGAACAGCGGTTCCAACGGGCTGCTGCTGAGCCCAAAAGGGGACCTCGTACTCTGTCAGCACGGAGACCGGAGAATGGCAAGGATGCGTGCCTCGCTGGATAATCCGGTGCCGATCTTCCAGACACTGGCAGACCGGTATGACGGAAAAAGATTTAACAGTCCGAATGATGCGGTATACGATTCGGAGGGTAACCTTTATTTTACAGATCCTCCTTATGGCCTGAATGAACAGGATGAAGATTCCGCGAAAGAACTCGAAATTAACGGGGTGTACAAGCTGACAACAAAGGGTGAGGTGGTACTGCTGACCGATGCTCTCAGCCGACCGAACGGAATTGCCCTGTCTCCTGATGAAAACACACTCTACGTTGCCAACTCCGATCCCGGGAATTGTATCTGGATGGCCTATGAATTATCAGAAGACAAAACGATTGCCGATGAAGCAGTCTTATTTGATGCGACCGGGTTGTATGATGGAAAGAACGGGGTACCCGACGGGATGAAGGTAGCGTCATCCGGACATATTTTTGCCACAGGGCCGGGAGGTGTGTTGGTGCTGTCGCCGGACGGTGAGCACCTGGGAACCATCAAAACGGGACAGGCCACGGCCAATTGCTGTTTTAATGCAGACGAATCTGTATTGTATATGACGGCGCACAATTATCTGATGAGAATCAAACTAAAGTAATAAAATGATCAGAGAACACCTGGATGTTGATTTTGTCCGCAGCCGGTTTCCCGCGCTTGACCGGGAATTTGTTTTCATGGACAATGCCGGTGGATCGCAGGCAGCAGGTCATGTGATCAACCGGCTGCATGAATATTTCTTAAAATATAATGTGCAGTTGGGAGGTTCATACCATGTTTCTTCCGAGGCAGGTAAGGTCTTGCGTAATGTCACCGGGAGAATGGCGGAATATGTCAATGCGTCGCGTCACGAGGAGATCATCATAGGGTCCTCTACCACGATGCTGCTGCGTATCCTGAGCCTGGTGATCAGCAGGCAATGGCAAGCGGGAGATGAGGTGATCATTACCAATTCAGATCATGAAGCCAACGTATCCTGCTGGACGGACCTGCAGCGTCAGGGTATCGTCATCAAAAAATGGAAAATAAATCCGGAAACTTTTGAACTTGAGCTGGAGGATCTCAGGAAACTGCTGACCGAAAGGACCAGGCTGGTCGCCATGGTGCATGCTTCCAATATTTTGGCAACAGTTAATCCGATCCGGCAGACCGCAGACCTTGTCCATGATGCCGGTGCTTTATTGTGTGTGGATGGGGTGGCTTATGCACCCCACCGGTTGATTGATGTGCAGGAACTCGGCGTTGATTTCTATGTTTTCAGCACTTACAAGGTCTATGGGCCGCACCAGTCCGTTATGTTTGGAAAATATGAGATCCTCAGGAACCTGGATGGGATTAACCATTATTTCATCGGAAAAGAAGAGGTGCCCTATAAATTACAGCCGGGCAACTTTAACTTCGAGCTTACTTACGGAATGGGAGGTATCCCCGATTATTTTGACGAGCTGTGTCTGCACCATTTTGGTGACCAGACTCCTGAATCCGCCAGGGAGCGGTGGAAAAAAGTATTTGAACTGATCGCAATCCATGAAGAAAGAATAGGAGGAAAACTTATGGATTACCTGCTTACGAAACCTGAAATACGCATCATCGGTATTGCTGATGGTGATGGGAACAGGCGCATGCCGACGATTTCTTTCGTGCATGATAAATACAAAAGCTCCGAAGTGGTCAGTAAGGTTGATGCCTACTCCATGGGCATACGGTACGGTGATTTTTATGCCAAAAAGATCATTAAAGATCTGGGGCTCATTGAAAAGGACGGTGTCATCAGGGTCAGCCTGGTACACTACAATACCATGGAAGAGGTAGATCGCCTCATCGCTGTCTTTGAGACCATGTTCTGATTGATCGTTATTGAACGATATTTAACACCGCTGGAAGGCAAACCCGGATTACATCCGGATACCCATCGCTACCATGACGGCCAGTAAAGGAATAATAGCCAGTAGCAGCAACTCGATCCTGATGAACATAAGCTGTTTTTTCGCCTCTGCCTCGCTCACCTCCACTTCCTGGCCATTCCGGATACTTTTTCTCCACTTCAGGAATTTCAGGGTTGGAAAGATGGAAAGGATGACAATAACCACAAACAGGGTGACTTTGATATGAAATAGCGGATTTTTGTTGAAAAATTCAGCTCCTTTCACGTCCACAACAAACCACCTTAAAAGTCCGGTAACCAGCACAACTGCTGCGGCAATGCCGTAGATCAGATCCGTTGTTGCAAGGGATTTGATTTGTGATTTGGTGATACCGGGTTTGAGTGTCACATGCTCAGTAATGAGTGAACCCATAAGGATCATGATGCCGATATAATGCAGATAAGGTATTAAGATGTCCATGTTTTACATTTTACTGGTGATTACATTTCATTCATCAGTTCGTCCGTGAGTTCCATATTGTGAAAGACCTGCTGAACGTCGTCGTCTTCTTCAAAAAGGTCAATCGCCTTTAGAATCTTGCGGGCGTCTTCAACATCGAGTGTTTTGGTTTCGTGCGGTATGCGCTGTAATTCAGCGGACTCCGGTTCGATTTTCAATTCCTCCAGTTTTTTCATCATCCTGCCAAAGTCCTCCATCGAGGTGGTGATGTTGAAAAAACCGTCATCGTCCAGTTCAATATCTTCCGCACCCGCGTCGATGAGTTCCAGTTCAAATTCCTCCCGGTCGATATCTCCTTTCGGAACGGTGAAGATACCCTTCCTGTCAAACAGGAACCCAAGAGAACCATGTGTACCCAGGTTGCCGTTGTATTTGTTGAAGATAGACCTTACATTCGAAACGGTGCGCTGTGCGTTATCAGTTTGTGTTTCGACGTATACGGCAATACCATGAGGGAGGTAGCCTTCAAAGGTCGTTTCGGTGAAATTGGCTGAATCTTTGTCCTTCCCCTTGTTGATGGCACGCTCAATATTATCTTTCGGCATGGATTGTCCTTTGGCGTTGGCAATGGCCAGTCTCAGCCTCGGATTACCATCGGGATCGGGTCCTCCTTCTTTCACGGCCACCGTAATCTCCTTGATCAGTTTGGAGAATATTTTGGACCGTTTTGCGTCCAGTGCTCCTTTCTTCCTCTTTATTGTTGACCATTTACTATGACCTGACATCTTCCTGCAGTTTATATTTGAAGGTGAACTGCAAAATTATAAAAAACCCTGTCAGGTTTTGCCGACAGGGTCCAACGGGCATGACCATTAGCAATATTTACCAGCCCACAAGCGTAATACCGGCAGCCCACGAATGTAACAAGGGGGCTTCATCTTTCTTAAACATGGTATTCAGACCAAAATGAGCCCAAAGGTTCACAATGCCGTAACCCACCCTGACCATGGCGTCAAATTTAAACGGCTGCAAGTGAAAGCTGTTATAGTTTTTGATGATATTACGGTAAGAAGTAGCCGGTGTCCTGAATTCATAGGGAAGAACCTCTTTGGTCCCTGGATCCTGCAGATAATAAGGATAGTTGCCCTGGTTGAAATAGATCTTGGTGTGGGACCTGACCCGTATACTCATCTGTGCACCAATCCCAAAATGAAACCTTTTGATCTTACGCGGATTTTTGGTCTGGATCTCATACATCAGCGGTACGGTGATGTACATGGCAGTCAGTTTTGTTTTGCGAACCGACAGGAAATTGTTGTTTTCATTGACCATGTAGAAACCTGTCAATTGGGAACTGTCGGGAGAAATGAAAGTCGGGGAACTGAACCTGTAGTTGTTCCATGACATACCGATACCGGAAACCAGGCCCATGTTCCTGTCTTTGTTAAGCGGAATGTTTTGCTCGTAAATGTTGAGGTTTACCTGCCACGATTTTTCGTAGCGCAGCCGCAGGAAATCATATTTATCAGCCCAATCGGAATTGAAATCCGGTGTGACATATCCGTTGATACCTAATTCAACACCACCCCAGTGACCGTTAAATTTAAGTTTTTTATTCCGTTCATATTTGACATTGCCATCCTCATCCACGATCAGGGTATGCGCGCCAACTGATACGCGGGTGGTATCCCCGTCAATAACTTCCACATCGAAAGCTCCAAGATTGACCCTTGTCGTATCATCATAATTGTAGACCCTGCCTGAACGTATAGTATCCCTCATGATCACCACATTTTTTGAGGCACCCTTATTCCTGATGATCAGTGTTTCGGGTTTGTTGACATATTTTACCGTCGAAGCACCTGACAGGGTGTAGGTGAGGTTGGAGGCGGCTTCCACAAAACAGGAGCTTGCTCCGCTGGCCCTGATCTCTGTTGATTTGGTCATCAGGTCGCTTGCGATCAGGTTCGAGGCTCCATTCGCTGAAGCCTGGTGCTGATCTGCCATGCCATGTAAAATGAGGTCAGAAGCACCGGATACCTTACTTTCGAGAGATCTGTAATTGACCGTCAGCTCCACGTCTGATGCCCCTGTTACGGATACAAAAAGTAACTCCCCACGGAGTGTATCCTTATTGGTCACATCCGAAGCACCTGATACAATGATCTTTCTGAACTCCGGAGCGGTAACATAGAACTTCATCCGGTCGTAATTCCTGATGTTCTTGTATTCAAACCGTAACGTTCCATCCTGGATGGTAAAGGATATCTTATCATGAAGATTTTCATTGGTTTCTATTATGACAGTGTGTTGATCGCCTTGCTGTAAAATGACTTCCTGAGCACCGCCAACCCGAATGGAATTAAAAAATCCCACCTGCTTTTCCTCGCTGGTCACCGGGCCTGTTCCTCTGATATTCTGTCCGGATAATACCGGTTGGAGAAGAAAAATGAGTAAAATGATTGCGATATTTTTCATGATTTTGATTTATTTGGTGGTAAGACGTATAGCTGCCGGATTTTGTTACAGGCAAGCTGTAAAAATGCAGGTGGAAAGAGAAGGAATAAAGCGCATGAAAGGCAGGGGAGAATTTTCTATTTGGCCTGGGGGGCAAAATCCCGGCTCCAGCTTATCGTTTCTCCTTCAAAACGATAGTGCGTCAATTCACCTTTCTCATCATATGTTTTTTCGAGTTGGCTGTCGCTTCCGGTCAGGGTATTGAAGACCACCAGGCTCTGATCCAGGATCCGTACAAAAGCCGGCTCCTTGTTATCATTTGCTGATCCGGGTTCATTCTTTCCACCCTGGGCAATTTTCCTGATTATTCTTCCCAGGAAATTACCCTTTTTGCGCTCATCAGATTGATGGGAATCATCCGCATACAGAAATCCGGGATCATAAGTGGTGATGACAGTTATATTGACCGGTTCCGCAGAAAAGTTCAGCTCAGCCATGATAAATCTGGATGACATTTTAGTGATCTCCTGTTGACGGGTCCTGACAGGAGGGGTAAACCGATTCACTTCGATGGGCTGAATGGAAAGGTTCGTTTTTTGAATGCTCATTTCAGGCAAAAGGGCAATAGGTCCGTGCAGGGTTGTAGATTCCAACGTACTGATCCGGTAATCCGGAACCAACTCCTCCCTTACCGCACCGGGCTGATCCATGATCGAATAAATGCCCAGCAAAATAAACAGCACGGCAGCGGCAGCTGAGGATGCCCAATAGATTGCCGGTTGAATTCTGGTTTTTCTCTTGAGAGATTCTTTTTTTGTATAGGAAATTTCGTCATCCGGTATCATTCTGAGCTGATCATGAAGTTCAAACTCTTTGACAAGGAAAGAATTAAGTGTCAGAAATTGATCGAGATCTTTCTTGTCATTGTTATTCAGGTCTCCTTCATGATAGGCAATAAAATACTCCTCGTAATTCTCTTCGCTGATACTTCCAACCGTTTGAGGTACCTTTTTTT
>JARRQC010000060.1:17091-24290 GCA_037382165.1 bacterium
GGATATCGTCATTGGCTTCGATAAAGGCCATGAGCCCGGCTATTTCCCCGGCAGTCAGCTTGCCGTCGAAATAGTCGATGATCCAGGTCTCGTAATTATTTCTATTGATCGCCCTCATGTTCAAATGACATAATCCGGTGCCACGATGTATTTTTTCAAAAACAGCCTGGCCCTGTAAATGTATACCTTCACCTGTGATTCGGAAAGCCCGGTGATCTCACCAATCTCAATGTAAGAATACCCCTCATAATCCCTTAGCAACACCACTGTACGCTGAATTTCCGGTAAATTGCCAAGGGCCATATCCAGGATCTCTTTCAGGTCGGAATAATGGCAATCCTCGGGTTCCAGATGATGTTCCTTGCCTTCCAGCGTTGTTAGTCGCTCGTTTTTACGGATGTAGTCTATCATGGTATGGTAAGCTGTCGAAAAAAGATAGGATTTGCTTTTTTTGAAATTGACCTCTTTTCTCCGTATCCATAACTTCATGAAAGATTCCTGCACAAGATCCTGTGCGATCTCGTTATTGCCTGTATTCTTGAGCAAAAACCGATAGATCCCGTCAGAAAAATCATCTACACACCTGTTGTATTCGCTGATGGTCATGCAGGGTGAATAAGCTGCTTATACGTAATAGGACGAAGTAAAGGTATGAATTGTTACAGGGGAGGAGGGAATTAATGTTTAATCATGAATGTTTAGATGATTCAATTTCTGAACTGGTAACAATGTAAACATCGAACAATACATCCATCTGACAGCAGCCACCTAACCATGCAGCCATTCAGCAATGAAGCCTAAACTCCTCGGGACTACGGACGTCAGGACTCAGTGACTCCGTCTTTTATTACTCATTCAACTTCAGCACCACAAGAAAAGCCTGCTGAGGTACCTCTACATTTCCCACCTGGCGCATACGCTTCTTGCCTTTCTTCTGTTTTTCAAGTAATTTACGCTTACGGGTAATGTCACCACCATAACATTTGGCGGTTACGTCTTTTCGCACAGCCTTGATGGTTTCCCTGGCGATGATCTTGGCGCCGATTGCGGCCTGGATCGCAATGTCAAATTGCTGTCGTGGGATCAGTTCTTTCAGTTTGACGCATATCCTGCGGCCGAAATCATAGGCATTGTCCTGGTGGAGAAGGGTGGAAAGGGCATCTACCGATTCGCCGTTCAGCAAAATGTCCAGTTTAACCAGTTTTGCGGGTTGATAACCAGAGATATGGTAATCAAAAGAAGCGTACCCCTTGGAGATGCTTTTCAGTTTGTCATAGAAGTCAAATACAATTTCTCCCAGGGGCATGTCAATGGTGAGTTCTACCCGGTCTGTGGTGAGATAAACCTGGTTTTTGAGGACCCCCCTTTTGTCGAGGCACAATTTCATGATACCCCCGATATATTCCGAGCGGGTCTCACCTTTGTTGGTAACCACCTGGTATGACACATTCGGTACCGTCGTGATCACATTCATGTCAAATTCCCGGTCAAGCCTTTCCTGTATGATCTCCATATGCAGCAGCCCGAGGAAACCGCATCGGAACCCAAATCCAAGGGCTGCAGATGATTCCGGCTCCCAGGTCAGGGAAGCGTCATTCAGTTGCAGCTTCTCCATGGAAGTCCGCAGTTCTTCATAATCATCAGGGTCAATGGGATAAATGCCGGCAAAGACCATGGGTTTCACATCCTCAAATCCCGAAATGGCTTTATCACATGGTCTTTCAACATGGGTGATGGTATCACCCACTTTGACTTCTTTTGACGTTTTAATTCCGGAAATGATGTATCCTACATCCCCTGTTTTAAGCACTTTACGGGGTTCCGGTGTCAGCCGCAATACACCGATCTCATCGGCTTCGTATTCTTTCTTTGTGTTGACGAACTTAACCAGGTCGTCTTTCCTGATCTCACCGTTGAATATCCTGAAATAGGCAATAATTCCCCGGAACGAATTGAAAACGGAATCAAATATCAATGCCTGTAGTGGCGCTTCGGGATCACCTTTTGGCGGGGGAACCCGGTGAACGATCGCGTCCAGTATCTTATCCACACCATAGCCTGTTTTTCCGCTGGCTTCAAGAATATCGTCATAATCACAGCCCAGCATATCGACAATCTGGTCTTTTACCTCTTCCGGCATTGCGTTGTCCAGGTCCATTTTATTCAGCACCGGGATAACCTCCAGGTCATGCTCTATCGCGAGATAGAGGTTGGAGATGGTTTGCGCCTGGATACCCTGGGTGGCATCCACTATTAGAAGGGCACCTTCACAAGCAGCAATGGAACGGGAAACCTCGTAAGAGAAGTCAACATGCCCGGGCGTGTCAATAAGGTTCAGTACATACTTTTCCTCACCATCATCATAATCCATCTGGATGGCATGACTTTTAATGGTTATGCCACGCTCCCTTTCCAGGTCCATATTATCAAGAACCTGCTCTTGTAAGTCGCGATCCGAAACCGTGCCGGTATATTCCAGCAAACGATCCGCCAGGGTGCTTTTACCGTGGTCGATATGGGCGATGATACAGAAATTCCTGATGTTTTTCATAGGGAGGCAAAAGTACGATTAATTTGACTCTTATTACGTGTGAACAAGTTGATTAAGGGTATTACAAAACGACCGGATCGATGATGATATCCTCTGTATTTCGCTTGGGTACATAGTGTATACCATCTTTCTCGAAATAATTGGTTGAGCCCGATTCCGGCACGGTAGTCAGCGTGATTTTCTGGTTCGGATATCCGATGGCAATCACCAGAAGGATCTTAAATTTCTCATGAAGTCCGAAAAAATTCATCAGGTCATCTCTTTTTACTGTGCGGATGATACAGCCGCCAAGACCCAGTTCGGTCGCGCCCAGGAGGATGGTTTGCGCGGCAATGCCGGCATCGGTGTCTGCTTCGCTGCTGACTGACTTGTCGAGCAGCATGATGAGGTAGGCAGGTGGCCGCTCTTCAACTGAAGGGCCATTCCAGTCTTTCAGATGTCTGGCCCAGCCCAGGCTTGAAAAGACCCGGTCACTGACCGGTTTATCATGGACAAGGATATATTTCAGGGGCTGCAAATTCTTGGATGACGGGGTATTTCGTGCCAGGTCCACCAGTGATTTCAGTAGCTCAGCGGAGACAATCCGGTCAGCATGGAACTTCCGGTAGCTCCTGTTTTTCAGTACCAGGTCTTTCAGCATTTTATTAGTTATTTTGTTCTTTGGATGATCCCGTTCAGGATGTTGTTGGCCTCTTCCCAACTGTAATTTGTCCTTACATAATGGTACCCGTTTTCCTTCAGCCTGCCGTAAAGCGTTTTGTCCGACAGTAAAATGAGGATCCTGTCAGCCAGTTCCCGGTCGTCTGCTCCGATCAATATTTCTTCACCATCCTTTGCCTGCAGCGCATCGTTGGCCAATGGAGTAGTTATGGATGGTATTTTCATGGACATGGCTTCCAGCAGTTTGTTCTGAAGACCTGTGCCAATACGCATAGGTGCAATGAAGATCCTTGCCGACGCATAGGCATCGCGAATATCTTCCATCCAGCCGGAAACTTCTACTTGTTGGGATTTCAATGCCAGAACCCTTCGGTCAGGACTTGCTCCGGCAAGTAAAACGCGACAAGCTGGCCTTTTTTCCCAGACATAAGGCATGATGCCATTCACCAGAAATTCCGCCGCATCGACATTGGGTGGATATCCCATGTTGCCGGTGAAAACGAGGTCGTATTTCTTTTCCGATTCCCGCGGCGCGAAATAATCGTGATCTACTCCATTTGGGACGACAACAATTTTATTGCGGTCCGGATGGGGGATGAGGTCACGGTCAGGAATGGATATGATGGTCTTGTTGTTGAAAAAGTTGAAAACCTTCTTTTCATAAGCCACCAGTCGTCTGTATTCTTCTTTCAAAATCGGTTTTAACAACCATCGCGATTTGTCAATTCTTCTTTTTACGCCCCATGAAAAAACATCCTGGTAGTCAATGGTCCTGGGTATATCCAGATCTTTTACATATTCTGCGGTACGGATAAGCTGGCAATAGACATGATCGGGTTTATAGTCTTCTATCAGCGACCTGATTTTACGGGCCGCCTTTCGGTTGTAAAAGTAGGCTGCCTGAAAGGGTAGGAAACTGAACAGGCTTCTGAAGATATTCCAGGCCCGGCCGGGCAGGGATAGATCGATAAAGTTCACCGATCTGCAATAAGGCTGGACGGCGCTGAAAGCAGCCTGTTTATCGAGATTTCTGATGGTATTCAGCGCGCAAAGTATGATCTCGTTGGATTTAGAAAGTTCCTTGATCTGATGGAATGCCCTCAATTTATCGCCTTTTTCCAAAGGGTAGGGAACGCGCGATAATAGAACAAAGATCCTCATGTATTTTCCGCTTGGGGCTTTGCAAAAATCACAAAATCTCCCGATAAAATGAAACCAGACGCTTAATTATTTGTTTGGTCGCATGTTGTTCCCTGACGAGTTGCCTGGCCTTTTCTCCTAGCTTCCTGGCTTTTTCCGGATGCCGGTAAAGATCGACAATGGCGGAGGCAAATGCTTCCGGGCTGTCAGCGATCAGCATATTTTCCCCGGGGATGTAATTGATTCCTTCGGCACCGATGGTAGTGGAAATGACAGCCCTACCCATGGCCCTACTTTCTATGATCTTGATCCGTATACCACTACCTGACAACAGGGGAGCCACAGAGATCGATTTTGATTTGATAAATTCATACGCATCCGGTACTTCACCCGGAACGTAAAGTTTTTGTTCGGGTTTGCCTTGAATCCATGAAGGCATGTGTCTTCCCGCCAGGTAAAGCGGCAGATCAGGTTCTTTTTCCTTTACAATTGGCCATACCTTTTCAAGGAGCCAACGGATTCCCTCCTCGTTGGGAAGCCAGTTCATCGCACCGATATGAAAAGCTGCATGCTCAGGTTCTTTGTGGTCGGCTTTTTCAAGTTGAGAAATATCTATCCCGAATGAAACAGGACATACAGGAGTATCGGTGTGAGCACTAAAAAATGCTCCATCCTTTTTGGTGATCGGAACAATGCCGTCATAATCCCTGATCACTTTCAATTCATAATTTTTAAGGGTTGTTGCAAGATGGTTGAGGTAAAGCCTTTTTACAGGATTTGACTCACTTGCTGTCAGCCGCTCCCAGATCAGGTGTTCTATATTGTGCGCCCTTAAGACGACTCTGGCCTCAGCGTGTTTCCTGATCGTCTGTACATAGGGGCTCATATACAGCAATTCGATCTGAACAATATCGAATGATTCACTTTTAAGAATATCAATAAGTTGCTTTTCAAAATCCCTGGAGATGAACCGTTGCACATGATAGGACTTTTGGGTAAACAGGTTTAGAAAAGCGGGAATCAGTTTCACCGAAAGGTCTATATATGCGAACTGAATACCGGTTTTTTTACGGTAGTCAGCAGGGATCTGGTCCACATCAACATGGTATTTGTTGGTGTTCAGCGCAAGCACTTTCACTTTGTGTCCTGCGCCGATCAGCCCTTCGATCAGGTTATTCATGGCGATGGGTCCCCCTTCCCCGGCAGGCCATGGTGATTTATTACAAATTACCAGGATATTCAGTGCCCTATTTTCAGTGGTTTTGATGGTTCTCTTATTTACGCTTTCTGAAAACTTTTCTTCTGAACTTCTGGAGAGATCTTTTCCAGCTTTCCGCATCCAGCAGAGGTGCATCGGTCGTCGCTTTGTAGGTGAGCAGTAAACCCAGCGGGAGAATGAGGACAGTGGAAAGCCAGCTTCCGAAAATAACATCCCATTCGCCTGTCTTGGCAGCTTTTTCGCCTGTCATGGAAATAATATGATAGATCACGAAAAAAACCACCGAAACTACAACAGGCAGGCCCAATCCTCCTTTTCGAATGATGGCACCCAGTGGTGCGCCGATAAAGAAAAAGATCAGGCAGGCCAGGGACAACTTGAATTTCTGATGCCATACCACTTCGTGCTTGGTGATTACCTGCTGCCGGTTTTCAATATCGTCCTTGTAGAAGATGATGTTATCTTTTGTATTCCTGGCCTCCTTCATGGCGAGATCCACAATTTTGGCCTGGTCTTCCAGTGCATAATTTTCAAGCAGCGGATAGTGAAGGACCTTCCTAACGACTGTATCGGTCACGGTATCCGTAATACTTTTTCCAACCACTTGTTGAACCAGGGTGTCGGCAACAGGCGGTTCCCTGGCTGAATCTTTTTGAATGGTCGAGTCCTGTCGCAAAATGGCAAGGTAGGGGAGGCGCTGAACAAACTTTTCCTTATAATGATCCAGACGATCGATACGGCTCTGGCTGAGTGAATCGATGGACTTGTTCAGCTGCTTGATATTGAGCATGGTGTAGTGTGACCTGAAGAGGTCTTCATCGGTCCGGTTCAGTTTGAACTCTGAAAGGTCAAAAACCCGGATGAACTTTTTAAAGGCAAGCACTTCAAATGGTCTTTTTTCACGATAACCTGCCTGGTCGGTGATTTCCGTATAGCGACTGCCCTCAAAAAGAGTGAAGATGATTTTCTGCTGGTCGGGGGAAAGTTCCATAATCCCCTTTTTTGCAGAAACAACTTTCACATTTCCCTTACGTTCCGTATGATCATAGATCTTCACATCATAAATGGTCTTGTTGTCCTTGTCTTTTTTTCCAACATAAATGACGATATCATCCAGGCCGTCATTAAAAATACCTTCATTCAGGTTAAAGGCGAGCTTTTGTTGCCGGACATCATAAAGCAGCGAACCAAATTTCAGGTTGGCAATCGGCAATACATAATTGGAAAAATAAAAGGCGGCAAGGCTGAGAAATACCGCCAGTATGACGAGCGGCTTCATGGCTTTCCGCAATGAAATACCCGCTGACTTCATCGCGACAAGCTCATAATTCTCACCCAGGTTGCCAAAGGTCATCAATGAAGACAAAAGGATGGCAAGTGGCAGGGCAAGGGGAACAAAGGTGGAAGAAGCATAAAACATCAGTTTGCCAATGATGATCCATTCCAGTCCTTTCCCCACCAGGTCATCCAGGTATTTCCAGAGAAATTGAAGCAACAGGATAAACAGCGCAACAAAGAAAGTAAATACAAAAGGTCCCAGGTAGGACTTGAGCATATACAAATGCAGTTTCTTCATCGCATACGGTATGATGAGCACAAAGATACCAATTCACAATCGAAACGCAGTTA
>JARRQC010000061.1:0-16271 GCA_037382165.1 bacterium
TTCAGGATATCCTTTCCTGACGGCAGGGATGAGGTGTTTTCTGATGTCTTCAGCAATGGTCTGCTGCATTATTTCCTCACCATCAAAATCATCATGTTGGGTGGATATGACAATGGTCTGAATATTCAGCGGTATATCATCATCACTGTAATTTATCGTCACCTGTGATTTGGAATCGGGACGAAGGTAAGTCATTACACGTCCCTCTTTCCTGATCCGGGCCAGTTCCTCAAGCAGTTTATGCGAAATATCTGCTGTCAGCGGCATAAAATTATCGGTTTCATTGGTGGCATAACCAAACATCATCCCCTGGTCTCCCGCACCCTGCTGGGATTCATCTTCACGGTCCACACCCTGGTTGATATCAGAGGATTGCTCATGTAATGCAGAGAGTACCGAACATGATTCCGCATCAAAGCGATATTCCGCACGGGTATAACCGATATCCCGGATCACTCTCCTGACTGTTTTTTGCAGGTCGATCGTAGCCTTTGATTTCACCTCTCCGGCCAGCAGCGCCAGTCCGGTGGTTACCAGTGTTTCACAGGCAACCCTCGAATTGGGATCCTGCCTGAGCATTTCGTCAAGTACTGCATCAGAGATCTGATCCGCCACCTTATCGGGATGACCTTCAGATACAGATTCCGATGTAAACAAATAGGGCATATTATTATTTATTTTTTGAATTAAAATGGAGGAAAAGTTTTGATGTGCAGGCTAAATATTGTTTTAGCATTG
Organism: bacterium; assembly: GCA_037382165.1. GTDB lineage: Bacteria > Bacteroidota > Bacteroidia > Bacteroidales > F082 > JAADID01. Next base: position 739 of record JARRQC010000061.1, read on the forward strand.
TTTTTAAGTGGTTGCAATCAATCAAATCTTTCCACAATATTTTGTCGCGCAAAAGTATAAAAATCCTCTTTACCTGTTATGGATGTCATACTTCATATTTTATCCCTTTCAGGATCGGGTCAGTTTCCTGAAGACATGTTCCATATTCTGTGCAGTCTGGGAAAGTGATAGGATGTTCAGTTTATTCTTTACAGCAAAGCTGAATAGATCCTGCCGGATGTCACGATTGTCGAGGGATTCTACAAGCCATTCCTTTTCGCCTGTTTTTTCCACCTTATTTATAAAGGGCAGTTTCCGCAAAATCTCTGCGCTGATATTTTCCTTGAATTCAATCTTAAAATACCTGGCTGATCCGGCCATTTTCGAAAGATTGGCGGTACTGTCATCGGCAATGATCTTACCCTTATCGATAATGACGACCCGTCCGCAGACAGCTTCCACCTCCTGCATGATATGGGTAGACAGGATGACTGTCTTGGTTTCGCCCATTTCCTTGATGATCTTACGGATACCGATCAGCTGGTTCGGATCCAGGCCGGAGGTGGGCTCGTCAAGGATCAATATTTCGGGATCATGTATGAGTGCCTGTGCCAGCCCTACCCGTTGGCGGTACCCCTTGGAAAGGGCCCCGATTTTCTTGTTGGCTTCCGCTGTCAAACCTGTCAGGTCAATAATATCTTCAACTATTTTCTCCCGCTTTGGCGGATTGCCGTATATCCCGAGGACAAAAGCCAGATACTCCCTGACGTACATGTCAAGGTAAAGCGGATTATTTTCCGGCAGGTATCCGACCAGTCTTCGTATCTCGAGAGAAGAAGTCTCCACATCCAACCCGTTGATAGCCGCCCTGCCGCTTGTTGGTGGCAGGAATGAGGTAAGGATCTTCATCATGGTCGATTTGCCGGCCCCGTTTGGTCCGAGCAATCCCACCACCTCTCCGCGGTCAATTTTCAGGCTGACATTGTCGAGCGCCTTTTGTTGTCCGTAAAGTTTGGTTATACCTTCTAATTCTATCGTTGCCATCTGAAGGGGACGGATTTGATCAACTGTTTATAGATAAAAAAATCAGGTGGCAAAGATAGCAAATCGTACACCTGATCGCAGATTGTGAAGGGGGAAACACATGAATCAGGTTTTCATGTGAACAAATTTGGTCAATATAAAAATTGTTTCTATTTTTGCACCCCAATTTTTACGGAGAATCCTAAAAGGGCTTAAAATACAAAGACATAGATGGATACATTGAGTTATAAGACAGTTAGTGCAAACAAGCAGACTGTTAACAAAGAGTGGGTACTGATTGATGCCGAGAATCAGGTTCTTGGCCGGCTTGCCTCGGCTGCAGCTTATTTATTGCGTGGAAAACACAAACCCAATTTCACACCGCATGTCGATTGCGGAGATAATGTAATCATTATCAATGCTGACAAGATCAGGCTTACCGGCAACAAGTGGGACAGCAAGGAATATATCAGGCACTCAGGGTATCCTGGAGGTCAAAAGTCAAAAACAGCCCGTGAAGTGATGGCCAGAAAGCCTGAAGCGATGGTAGAAAAAGCCATCAAGGGGATGCTTCCCAAGAATCGCCTGGGCGCGGAAATGTTCCGTAACCTCCGCGTATTTGCCGGCACTGAACATAAACTGGAAGCCCAGAAACCAAAGAAAATAGATATTAATACAATCAAATAACAGAGAATGGAAGTTGTTAACACACTCGGCAGAAGAAAGACTGCAGTTGCCCGAATCTATCTTTCAGAGGGTAATGGCAAGATCACGATCAACAAGCGCGATTACAAAGACTTCTTTCCCACAGCTATGTTGCACTATGTAGTGGAACAGCCTCTTCAGCTCACCGAATCGATGGGTAAATATGATATCAAAGTAAACCTGAATGGCGGTGGTATCACCGGTCAGGCCGAAGCTTTGAGTCTGGCTATTTCCCGTGCACTCATCAAAATTGAACCTGAACACAGGCCGGTACTGAAAGAAAAGGGATTGTTGAGAAGAGACCCGCGAATGGTTGAGCGTAAAAAGCCGGGACAACCAAAAGCTCGTAAGAAATTCCAGTTCAGTAAACGATAGATTTTCCTTTACACCGGAACGAGTTTAGTATCCAAACTGCTGAAATCCTTTACAGGCTATTCAGTGGTTGATTTTAGAGAATGTAAACAATAAAATTGATAAAAATGGCTAAAGTAAGTTTTGATGATTTACTTGACGCAGGTGTACATTTTGGCCACCTGAAACGCAAGTGGAATCCAAACATGGCTCCTTATATTTTCATGGAGCGAAACGGCATTCACATTATTGACCTGTACAAGACCCAGGCCAAGCTGGAAGAAGCACAAAATGCGATCCGGCAGATTGCCAAATCAGGAAGAAGAATTTTGTTTGTCGCTACAAAAAAGCAGGCGAAAGAACTGGTGTCGGAAGCTGTCAAACAGGTAAATATGCCTTATGTAACAGAGCGTTGGCCGGGGGGTATGTTGACCAATTTCTCTACCATCAGGAAAGCGGTGCGTAAGATGGCCAACATTGATAAGATGATGACGACCAATTCCTATCAGAACCTTTCCAAACGTGAGCGTTTGCAGGTAACCCGTGAGCGCGCCAAGCTTGAAAAGAACCTCGGTAGTATTGCGGATATGGCCCGCCTGCCCTCCGCCTTGTTTGTAGTGGACATTAACAAAGAGAAGATCGCGGTAGCAGAAGCCAGGAAACTCAACATCCCCATCTTTGCCATGGTGGATACCAATACGGATCCTACCCTCATTGATTTTCCTATTCCTGCAAATGATGATGCTTCAAAATCCATCGCACTGATCCTTAACGCGATCACCCAGGCCATTGCGGAAGGTTTGAATGAACGCAGGATGGCCCGTGAAAAACAAGCTGAAGAGGAGGAGGAAGAAGAAATTAAAGTGAAAGCTGAAAGCCTTGAGGAGGCTGAAGACCTTGATGACGAAGAGGCGGAGAAGAAGAAAAAAAGTGACAGTAAACTCCACAAGCTGCGCGAGGATAAAGAAGGTAGCAGGCCGAAACGGGCACGAAAACCTATTTCAAAAAAGGGTAATTAATTTTAGAAAAATATAGTAAGATGAAAATCACAGCTCAACAAGTAAATGAATTGAGAAAACTGACCGGAGCCGGAATGATGGATTGTAAAAAGGCACTGGTTGAGAGTGATGGGGATATGGAAAAAGCTGTCGATATCCTCCGAAAGAAAGGACAGAAAGTAGCAGCCAGCCGTGCTGATCGTGATGCAGCAGAAGGCGTTGTGCTGGCCAGGGTGAGCGATGATAAATCCTATGCGGCAGCACTCATGATCAATTGTGAAACCGATTTCGTTGCAAAAAATCAGGATTTTATTGATTATGTCAATGCCGTCCTCAACCTTGCTGTTGAAAATAAAGTGAAAGATGCTGAACAGCTGAAATCACTGAAAATGAATGGCAGGACAGTGGAAGAAACCGTGATGGACCAAACCGGAGTGATTGGAGAAAAAATCCAGTTGGGTAGTTTTGAAGCCATTCAGGCTGATTCAACCTATGCTTATGTCCATCCAGGCAACCGCATTGCTACCATAGCCGGTTTCAACAAATCAGGTGACAACCTGGCCGAAGCCGGTAAAGATGTGGTCATGCAGATCGCCGCCATGGCACCGGTAGCTATCAACAAGGACGATGTGCCTTCTTCAATTGTTGATCGTGAGATCGAGATTGGTAAGGAACAGGCACGCCAGGAAGGTAAACCGGAAGCGATGCTGGAAAAGATCGCCATGGGAAAACTGAATAAATTCTACAAGGAAAACACTTTGCTGAATCAGGCCTTTATTAAGGATGGAAAGAAAAGCGTTGCCGATTACCTGAAGGATGCAGACAAAGAACTTACGGTGGTTAATTTTAAGCGTCTGGCGCTGAGCTAATAGAGACGAACCATAAGTTCAAAACTTATCAGGATTGAAAAAATGAAAAGACCGGTCAGGGATGGCCGGTCTTTTCTTTTGGGTTGTTGATTTTGTTGCGGTTACCCTGATAGTTTTTTCTTTACAACTGTCGAGATCAAACGGTTGTCGGCCTTTCCGGCCAACAATTTGCTGGCATTGCCCATGACTCGGCCCATGTCTTTCATAGAGCTTGCTCCTGTTTCCTGTATGATCTTTTCAACTGCTGACTCAATTTCTGCTTCTGACATTTGTTCAGGCAGATACTTTTCGATGATACCGGCCTGGTATTCCTCCTCTTCAGCCATTTCCAGCCTGTTCTTTTCACGGTAAATGGAAGCTGATTCTTTACGTTGCTTGACCAGTCTCTGCAGGATCTTCAGCTCAACACGCTCCGGTATCTCTCCGCTGCTCACATCCTTACCGGTTTTCTCCAAAAGAATGGCTGCTTTTACGGCACGCAGGGCTTCTAGTTTCCTGGTATCCTTTGACAACATCGCCTGCTTGATGTCGTTGTTTATTTTAACTTCAAGACTCATTGTCAATTGTTTTGCATGATTTGAACAACCGTTCAAAAATAAGCTAAAGGTGCAAGAATACCTCAGCGAAATCAAATTTGTTGACGGCGGATATCAATCCACATTGTCATGCAGAAATTGGTTGTCCGACCTGATATCCGGATTTTTCCTGTTGTCGCTGCCCAATGTATATCTGGAAATGTTGCTGTCTTTGGATGGTGTGGAATCGTCCAGTTCTACATTACGCCTTTTATAGGCAGGCGTATTCTCCATTTCCTGCTGATTCTTGTTAAGCATGCTCATGGCTTTGAGCCGTTGACTTCTTACCTGGGAATTTTTTTCGATCTGTTCGTCGTCATCCTTTAACTTATGAAACTCCTCTTTCTCCTGTTCCGGGTTTTTCGTAAAGATCGTCTTCTGAATCGAAAGATGCGATTGATCCTGCTTCCCGAAGAATGTTTCAGGTTCTTTCTCTTCCTTTTTCCCGGGGTCTGAATGGTCAGATTTTACTTCTTCACCCAGTTGATGAACAATACGCTCTCCCGTATTACTGGCTTCTGACGGGGTATCTTCTTTTTTCTCCGGTTTGTAAAGACCTGTCTGCTCACTTTTGCCTGTAATTTTAATTTCTGGTCCTCCGGAATGGATTTCGGTTCGGGTTTGACATCGGGATCACCGCCTACTGATCCAATGACTTTTGTTTCAGGAAGGGTATGGATCTTTTTCGGTGAGTCAAATCCTGTGGCTATGATAGTTATATTGATCTTGTCACCCAGGCTCTCGTCTTTTCCATTTCCCCAGATGACATCTGCATCATGGTCACCGCCGCTCTCCTGGTGCACATAATCGGTGATCTCCGTTATCTCATCCATTTTCAGATCATCCGTTCCCGTCATAATATAGAGCAGGATATTCTGTGCGCCCTTGATCTCGTTGTCGTTAAGCAAGGGTGAGCTCATGGCTTCTTCAATAGCCAACAATGCACGACCTTCTCCTTCCGCCATAGCGGAGCCCATTATTGCTTTTCCACTGTTTTGCATGACGGTTTTCACATCCTCGAAGTCCACATTCACATAACCGGTAACCGTGATAATCTCAGCGATACCTTTGGCAGCAGAGGTAAGTACATTATCAGCTTTCGCGAATGCCTCCGGTACGGATAGATCTCCATATACTTCACGTAATTTATCATTGCAGATCACAATCAGTGAATCGACGTGTTTCCTTATTTCCCGAATACCCTCCTCGGCCTGTTGTCTTCTTCGCCTGCCTTCCCACATGAATGGAAGGGTGACGATACCAACGGTCAGTATACCCATTTCGCGTGCCGCCTGGGCGATGATAGGTGCTGCCCCCGTTCCTGTTCCACCACCCATTCCGGCAGTAATGAATACCATCTGTGTATCTCCGCTCATTGCCTCTTTGATCTTATCAATGGATTCTTCGGCTGATTTTCTGCCGACTTCGGGTTTGGAACCTGCACCGAGTGTCCTGTCTCCAAGTACGATCTTAACCGGTACCGGGCTGGAATTCAATGCCTGTACATCCGTATTGCATACCACGAAATCAACACCCGTGATACCCTGGTTAAACATGTGATTCAATGCATTGCTGCCGCCGCCACCTATTCCAAAGACTTTGATATAGGCAGGTTGTTGTTTTGGTTGAAAAGTAATCATATCCGTCATGCTGTGAATTGTTAAAAGTATGTTTAATAAGATTTAATCTTTATTGCTTCATAGTGCTAATTTTCAACACCAAAAAGTTAATTGGTCTCTATTCGTTCGGTTCATCCTGAAACCATCCTTCCAGTTTATCCATAAACCATTTGGAACCGAACATCCGTATTCCGGTTCGTCCGTTCTTCGCCGCCTTCTCCTTTGATTTGGGCTCTTTTTTCTTCCGGGCTGTCATGTTATCTGCATATACGGATCGCTTTAATCCTTCGATAACAAGTCCGACACCGGTAGCATACATGGGGCTGGCAATGTCATCTGAAACATCGCTGGCCAGGTGTTCATTCGGCGTACCTACCCGGGTATCCATTCCGGTGATAAATTCCGTAAGCTGGCTGATATGCTTAAGTTCTGCTCCACCACCTGTCAGGACAATCCCGGCGATCAGTTTTTTCTCGTAACCCGAATTCTTGATCTCAAAATAGATCTGTTCGATAATTTCCTCCATCCGTGCCTGGATAATACTTGCTAAATTCTTCAGGGTGATCTCTTTTGGAGGACGACCCCTCAGACCGGGAATGGCAACCACCTCATCATCACGGTTTTCGCTGGCCAGGGAAGAACCAAATTTCACTTTTAGCTCTTCCGCGTGTTTTTTGATGATACTGCAACCTTCTTTTACATCTTCAGTAATGACATCGCCTCCGAATGGGATCACTGCGGTATGGCGGATCACTTCATCCTGAAAGACGGCTACATCGGTCGTTCCGCCACCGATATCCACCAGCACCACCCCGGCTTCTTTTTCCTCATCACTTAACACAGCTTCCGCTGAGGCAATGGGTTCCAGGATCAGGTCTTCCATCGTAAGCCCTGCCTTTTTGATGCATTTCAGGATGTTTTTAGCTGCTGCTGTCTGCCCGATGATGATATGGAAATTGGCTTCCAGTGTATTACCCAGCATACCAACAGGTTCACGAATACCCGATTCTCCATCGATAATATATTCCTGCGGAATCACATCGATGATCTCTTCCCCCGGATCCATGCTCAGGCCGTACATGTCTTTGGTAAGCTGATCGATTTCGTCCTGCGTGATCTCTTCATCCGGTTTCTTTCGGATGATGTTACCCCGGTGCTGATAACTCTTAATGTGCTGGCCGGCAATGCCGACATTCACCGTCTGAATATTGACATCCGAAACCTGTTCAGCCATTTCCACTGCCTTGGTAATGGATTTGACCGTGTTTTCAATGTTGGCCACCACTCCACGTTTCACGCCAATGGATTCGGTTTTTCCGTATCCCAGTATTTCAATTTTACCATATTCATTTTGCTGTCCTACGATACAGGCAATTTTCGTGGTGCCTATATCAAGACCTACAATGATCTTTGGCTCCTCTGACTTTAGTTTTGCGTGCATACTACCTGGTTTTTGTATTTTATGTTTATAATTTTATACTTGTTCCAATCTTCTTTGGTCATCGCCTTTTTATACCATGTTTCAAGGTTCGCCAGCTTGTCTTCCACATTTTCCATAGTACCCATCCGGATGATATGTTCGCCGAGTTCCGGAATAAGGTCAAACTCCTTCCTGCTGTTCACATAGATCTGGCTGATTTGTGCCCGTAGAAATGGATTGGCTGAAATTAATTTTGCCAGTCGATAAATGTCCGTAAGTTGCTGACCCTCATATATAGTATCAAAAATATCCCGATGATCCTTCCGGTAAGTTGTTTCAAGGTACCCGTTAGCGATGAGGACACGGGAAGTATAGCGGTCACTCAATGGAAACATGTTACCTTCTTTGCTGATGTAAAATCCGTCGCTGTGCCTTGGAAATATGCGAACCAGGGGAGTCTGTTCCATGATGTTGACGATCAGGTTCCTTTCCAGGTTGATATAGGCATCCACCTGGAAAACAAACACGTTCCTGCTAATTAGCTTTTCGATAGATGCAACATGTATTTCCCGGATGGTTTTCCGACTGATGCTGTCATTGCTTTCAATCAATTCCGTGAGCTGTATTTTGTCAAGGAATCCCCTGTCACCCTCCCGGTCAATACGTACGATAATCTCCCGTATGGGCTGATTGCCATTTTCAATGTAGATGAAACCCATCAGGCTCAATACGGCTGCAATGAAAACAACAAACAGGCTTATTTTTATTATGCGTATCATTTCTTCTCTAACAAGGTTTGAATATTTCTACTCATCAGTCCGATGTCTCCGGCACCTAAAGTGATCAACACATCAATATCACGTCCATTGAGATAGTTGATCAGGTCTGCTTTAGGCACCAGAATTTTATTCGGGTTTTCTATTTTGTCCAACAGCCATTCAGATGTAATTCCCGGTAATGGTTTCTCCCTTGCCGGGTAAATGGGTAGAAGTATGATTTCATCCAGTGTATTGAGGGTATGTGCGAATTCGTCTGCCAGATCCCGGGTCCGGCTGTAAAGATGCGGTTGAAATATGCCTGCTTTCTTTCTTCCCGGATAAAGCATATCGAGTGTATCCAGTGTGGCTTTGATCTCTTCCGGATGATGGGCGTAATCATCGATATAAACAAGTTCCGGGGTGTTGATGATGAACTCAAAGCGTCTTTCAACACCTCTGAAACTTTCCAGTCCTTCTTTGATTTGCTCATCTTCAACCCAAAGGCAATGTGCGATGGCTGCTGCTGCAGTGGCATTCTCAACATAGTGCTTTCCCGGGATTTCCATGCGGATATTTTTGATCTCACCCTGGCGGTGCGTAAGGTCAAATACAAAATGTCCTTCTTCTATCCTGATGTTTGAAGCCCTGATATTCGCACCGGGTCCTAAGCCATAGCTGAGGCTATTTGCTGCAGAATGGCTGATTTGCAGGGTGTCGTTATAGATCAGTATACCCTTTTCGGAGATTTGTCCGGCAAAAAGCTCAAAACCTTTTTTCAAATGTTCATGTTGGCCGTAAATGTCAAGATGATCGGCATCCATGGAGGAGATAAGACCAATTTCCGGGTGTAGTTGCAGGAATGATCTGTCATATTCATCCGCCTCAACAAGGAAATATTCCGTTGGGGCGGAAAGTAGAATATTGGAGTTATAATTTTTCATAATTCCCCCTACAAAGGCCGTAACGGGTAATCCGGCTGAATGCAGTATATGTGCTGCAATGGCACTTATGCTGGTCTTTCCATGCGTTCCGCCTATGGCAATTGAAAAATGCCCTTTGGTAAGCATGCCTATTACTTCCGCCCGCTTGTAAAGTGGGATCTGATGAGACCTTATCCACTGCAGTTCGGTATTTTCCACAGGAATGGCAGGTGTATAAATTGCCATATCAACCTCGCCGGGTATCTTACCGGGATCATCCTGGTAGTGTATCTGTACCCCTTCCTTTTCCAGGGCATGGGTAAGCGGAGTAGGGGTCAGGTCATAGCCATGTACTTCCTTACCCAAATTCAGAAAATACCTGGCCAGGGCACTCATTCCAATACCTCCTATACCAATGAAATACAGTGTATGTATTTTGTCCCAGTTCACTTTATTTTCCAATTAATTTAAGGACCTCTTCAACGATATGATTTGTCGCATCCGGATGGCTGAATCGTTTCAGGTTCTGAACCATCACCAGGCGGTCTGATTCTCTTTCGATCAGGTCGTGTATAACCCGGACCAGTTTTTTATCCAGCTCATCTTCACTGACCATTACCGCGGCATGTCCTTTGACAAGTGTCTGCGCATTCTTGGTCTGGTGATCTTCTGCAGCGCTTGGCAAGGGCACGTAGATGGCGGGTTTCCTGACTTCTGTGATTTCCGCGATGGCGATCGCCCCGGCCCTTGAAACAATGAGGTCGGCTGCCGCATAGGCCAGGTCCATTCGTTGAATAAATTCAGTCACCTTTATCCGCTGTTCCAGCCCTTTTTCGTTAACCGCCTTATTTGCTTTCTCAAAAGAATATTTTCCTGTCTGCCAAAGCACGTTGACACCGGCTTCCAATATCTTTTCCAAATGGTCGAGGATGGCCTGGTTGATCCTTCTGGCACCCTGGCTGCCCCCGATGATCAGCAAGACGGGTGCAGATCCTGAAAGTTCGAAGGCTGATCGTCCCTCCTCGCGGGTTGCCTTCATCTCCAGTATCTCCTTTCTGACAGGGCTTCCGGTGACAATAATCTTTTCAGCTGGGAAATAGGCCTCCATGCCCTCATAGCCGACGCAAATTTTATTGACACGTTTGCCGAGCAACCTGTTGGTCATACCCGGATATGAATTTTGCTCCAGTATGAGCGAGGGTATTCTTCTTCTGGCAGCGGCATACAGCAAGGGGCCACTGGCATATCCGCCTGTGCCGACAGCGATATCCGGTTGAAAGCGTTTGATGATTTTTCCGGCCTCACGTAAGCTACGCAACACTTTCAGGGGAAACATCAGGTTCTGGAGGTCCAGCCTACGCTGAAAACCACTGATCCACAGGCCTTCTATTGGAAATCCCGCCGCGGGAACTTTCTCCATTTCCATCTTTCCCCTTGCGCCAACAAAAAGGATATTTGCCTCCGGCAACCTTACCTTCAACGCATTGGCGACAGCAATAGCTGGAAAGATGTGTCCCCCTGTGCCCCCTCCGCTCATTAATATGTTGGCCTTATTAAGCATTTGCAATTTCAATGGCCTGGTTAACATTTTCCTGGTCCCTTCGGTCCAGGTCTTTACTGACACTGAGGATGATCCCGATTGCCAGGCTGGTAAACCAAATGGAAGTACCTCCCATACTGACAAGTGGCAGCGGCTGACCGGTGACAGGCAGCAGGTTGACTGCCACGCCCATGTTGATCATGGCCTGGAATACCAGACTAAAGGCTACACCGATGGCCAGGAAGGACCCGAATGTGCCGGGCGCCCGGATCACGATCTTTACCGCCCGATGCAGCAGGATCAGATACAGGAGCACGACAAACGTACCACCGATCAGACCGTATTCTTCAACGATGATGGCAAAAATGAAATCATTGTAAGGATGCGGCAGAAAATTCCGTTGTGTGCTGTTACCTGGCATCTTACCCGTAATTCCCCCGGTGGCTATGGCAATCTTAGACTGCTCGACCTGGTAATTGTCGCCTCCCTCACCGGAGATATAGTGATCTATCCGGGCTTTCCATGTCATCAGGCGACCCTGGTTTTCCGCGGGCATATTGTAAACGACCAGTATGCCCAATCCGAGCAGCACCACTCCAATACCTATCATTCCCATGATATACCTGATTTTCACCCTTCCGATAAAGATCAGCACCAGACTTGTTGTGAACAGAAGTGCCGCGGTGGAGAAATTGGCAGGCAATATCAGCCCGGTTACGATCAGGACCGGGATCATGAGTGGTACGAAAGCCGATTTAAAATCCTTGATAAATTCCTGCTTCTTGGTGAGCATCCGGGCAAGGTAAACGATGAGTGTAATCTTCGCGAGGTCGGAAGTCTGGAAGGTGAGATTCAGAAGGGGTAGCCTGAGGACGCGTCTTGCGTCATTTAGGTCAACACCGATCACCAGCGTTATGATCAACAAAGGGACAGCTATCCAGAGTGCGATCCTGAAAATCGGAGAATAATAGATGTATTTCAGAAGATGGGCGAAATACATCAGCAATAATCCGAAGAAAAGTATGATTCCGTGCTTGAGCATATAAAACATGGTATTGCCACCCTGGCTCTTGTAAGCCAGTGTGCCGGTGGAACTGTAAACGGCAAGGAAAGACAGCAGGGTAAGCAGGATCACAATTGCCCAGATTACTTTGTCACCTTTTATTTTTCCCAGGATGATAGCCATGATCTAAAGTCTGTTTACTGCATTTTTGAACTGATTGCCACGATCTTCATAACTTTCAAAGAGATCGAAACTGGCACAGGCTGGTGATAACAATACCGTATCGCCCTTATCAGCAAGGTGATAAGCAGCCAATACCGCTTCTTCAGCAGATTTTGTGTCTGTGATGACAGGGACAACCCTGGAAAATTCGCGATGGATCTTTTCGTTGTCAACACCCAGGCAAACGATGGCTTTGACTTTTTTCTTCACCAGCTTTTTGATGATGGAGTAGTCATTTCCCTTATCGATCCCTCCGGCGATCCATACCGTCGGATTTTCTACATATTCCAGCGCATACCAGGTGGAATTGACGTTTGTCGCCTTTGAATCATTTAAAAAGTTTATGCCGTATACACTGGCAACGTATTCCAGACGATGCGGGATATTATGGAAATCAGACAGACTCTTTTTGATCGTTTCTTTTCTGATATCCATTAACCTGGCCGCGATGCCCGCCGCCATAGAATTGTACACATTGTGCCGGCCCTGCAGGGCTAATTCCTCCAATGTCATAGTTAATTGGTTTTTATCATTATGGATGATTATTTCATTTTTTCTTAGAAAAGCACCCTTCTCATACTGGCGGTCCTGCAGGCTGATCGGATATAGTCCGGCGTGAACCCTTTTCTCCTTTAAGGTTTCCGCTATGGCAGGATCGTCAGCATTATAGATGAATGCATCCCTTTCGGTCATGTTTTGAAGAATCCGGAATTTGGACAGGATATACCGCTTGAAATCATAGCCGTAACGGTCCAGGTGATCGGGTGTGATATTGAGCAGCACGGCAATGTCGGCTTTGAAGTCAACCATGCCGTCAAGCTGGAAACTGCTGAGCTCAAGGACATAGATTTCATGATTTTTTTCCGCGACCTGCCGGGCAAAACTTGTTCCCACATTACCCGCCAGTCCGGCATCCAAACCTGCTTTCTTCAGGATATGATGCGTAAGCAGGGTAGTGGTGGTTTTCCCATTGCTCCCGGTAATACAGATCTTTTTTGCATCTGTATGACGCCCTGCAAATTCTATCTCAGAAATGACAGGAATCCCCTTTTTTCTAAGATGCCTGACCAGTGGAGCCGTTTCGGGTATACCCGGGCTCTTGATCACTTCACTGCAGCGCAGTATCCTGTCTTCACTGTGTCCTTTTTCTTCAAAATCAATCGCATATTTTATAAGAACGCTTTTATATTTTTCCTTTATCGGGCCATTGTCACTCACCATGACCCTGTAACCTTTTTTCTCAGCGAGTATGGCGGCGCCTGTTCCGCTTTCGCCTCCACCCAGTATCCCTATTTCTGCCCTTTGCTTCATTTGTTTTCATCTTTCTACCTGAGTTTTAGGGTAATGATGGTAACGACCGACAGCATGATCCCTACGATAAAAAAACGAAGCACGATCTTGGGTTCCGGATATCCTTTCTTCTGGTAATGGTGATGCAGGGGTGACATCAGTAGAATGCGTCTTCCTACACCATATTTTTTTCGGGTATATTTAAAATAGCTGACCTGCAGGATCACGGACAGGCTTTCCGCCAGGAAGATCCCGCAAAGGATGGGGATCAGCAGCTCCTTACGGATGATGATGGCGAATACCGCAATGATACCCCCCAAAGAAAGGCTTCCTGTATCACCCATGAAAACCTGTGCCGGGTAGGCATTAAACCACAGAAAACCTACTGTTGCCCCGACAAATGCAGAAATATAGATCGTCAGCTCACCCACGTTAGGCAGGTACATGATGTTCAGGTAATCTGCAAAAATGATGTTACCTGATACCCAGGCGAGAATACCAAGTGTAAGACCGATGATCGCGGAAGAACCGGTGGCAAGTCCGTCCATGCCATCTGTCAGGTTCGCCCCGTTGGAAACAGCCATAATAATAAAGATCACGATCGGGATAAAGATCAGGTAAGCATATTTATGGTAATTTTTTCCTGCCCACTTGAGCAGTACAGCGTAATCAAATTCGTTGTTCTTGAAAAACGGGATGGTGGTCTTCAGTGACCTGGCCTGGTCTTCTCCGTGATCCTGGGCGATGGAAGTTGTTTCCAGTTCGGCTACGGTTTCGGTCAGATGCTGAGGGTTTTCACGCACCACCACCGCAGGATTGAAATACATCACCAATCCCACCACCAGACCCAGTGCGAACTGACCGGCAATTTTGTATTTACCGCTCAACCCTGCATGCCGAGCCATACGGTGGTGAAAAGCATCAGCAAAATGTAAATGTTGTCAAGTTTTGCGAAGAGCAGTGCAGGGATAAATATCGACGCAAGGATGATCAGTCCCCCCATGGTTGGTGTGCCCTGTTTTTCCAGCTGACCTTCAAGCCCCAGGTCCCGTATGGTTTCACCTACCTGCCGCCGGTTGAGGTAGTTTATCCAGCGGTTTCCAAAAAGCAAGCTGATGATCAGTGAAGTGATCACGGCACCCGCCGCCCGGAAGGACAAATACTCAAAAACTCCTGCGCCGGGAAGTGCATAGGCCTGGTCCAGATATTTGAATAAGTAGTATAACATATCAGTTCACCTCAAGCAATTGCATTAATATCTCTTTATCATCGAAAGGATATTTCACCCCTTTGATTTCCTGGTATTTTTCATGGCCCTTACCTGCAACCAGGATGATGTCACCGCTTTGAGCCAGGTTGACGGCAGTTTTGATCGCCTCTTCGCGGTTACTGATAACCATGGTCTTTGCGGTTTTGGCAGGGTCAATGCCTGCCCGCATTTCAGAGAGGATCTGGTCAGGATCTTCACTGCGCGGATTGTCTGAGGTCAGGATAACCCTGGTGCTAAGCAACGAGGCGATATGGGCCATCTTTGGCCTTTTGGCTTTGTCACGGTCACCGCCTGCACCCACCACGGTGATCAGTTGTTCATTCTTTGTACGAATGGAATTGATGGTTTGCAGGACGTTTTTTAGAGCATCAGGCGTATGGGCATAATCAACAATTCCGGTCCGGTTGTCCCCTGAACGGACGAGTTCAAATCGCCCTTCCGCACCTTTAAGCCGGCTCATGGCGGTCAGCACTTCTTCGTTATCCATCCCGAGCAGGATGGCTGTTGCGTAGACGGCAAGCAAATTATAGGCATTGAACTTTCCCGAGAGCAGGGAATGCATTTCATGACCGTCGATGTTCATCAGTAAACCGTCAAAATGATTCTCAAGCACCCTGCCTTTAAATTGTGCCATTGATTTTAATCCGTAAGTTGCCTTTTGAGCCCTTGTATTTTGCAGCATCACCTTGCCGTTTTTATCGTCGGCATTGGATAAAGCAAAGGTGTTGACGGGCAGGTTGTCAAAGAATTTCTTTTTGGCCTGCAAATAATTCCTGAAAGTTTTGTGGTAATCCAGGTGATCATGGGTTATGTTCGTGAATACGCCACCGCCGAATTCCAGACCGGCGATCCTGTCCTGGGAAATGGCGTGGGAACTCACCTCCATAAAGGCGAAATCACAGCCCTCTTCCACCATTTGGGCAAGCAGTCGGTTCAGCCGGATGGCATCGGGGGTGGTATGGGTTGCCTCAAAAACCTGATGATGTATCTT
>JARRQC010000062.1:0-10012 GCA_037382165.1 bacterium
AGATTGGGTACCCTGTATTAATTATTTTCTGGATAGATCTTATTCCAGTCGTTTTTCATATCCACCACGATCCAGTTCTTCGCCAGTGCTTCATCCAATCACTTGTCGAGTCTGCCGACCGGCGATTCCCTGTCGTAGGCATACTCCCGCTCTCCATCGGTATGATGGATATAGACCATCAATCGTTTTCCCTCACCAGCAGAAGTATACTGAAGCATGGCCAGGTCGCCGTCAGAATTTCCGAAGGCGGCCACCGGTCGTTTACCGATCTGGTAACTTATACTTTCGACCTTTCCCCCCTCGTCGTTGAGAAATTCAAACGCGGGAGCCCGGAAAACAACAGGGCCTTCGTCCGTATATTCGTAAACCAGTTTGAAACGGCTGCCAATAAGCTGCTCGGTTGGAATCCCGTAGACTTCATCGCTCCAGGGCTGCAAAAATGTAACGGGTCCACCCGTGACGATAAAGGTCCTGAACTGGTGAGTCCTGAAATAATCCAGCAATTCGAGCATCGGCTTGTAAACCATGTCTTTATAAAGCCAGCCGGTAACATCATGACGTGCAGTATCTATCCAGTTATCCACCATCTGCTTGAAGGCAGCATTGGTCATGCCGGTATGTGTTTCAACCAGTAAATCCAGAATACCTTCTTCTCCTGAAGAGAAAACGGCCTGGTTATCGCGTTCCAGGATCCCTTTGAAGGGTTGCTCTTCATTCCACTCAGGATGCTCGGACACGTGGAGCCTGACCATGTCGAACGCAAACTCAAAGGGAAAGTACATGGGCTTTTCCGACCAGAGTGTTCCATCGTTGTCAAAAACTGCGATCCGTTCTTCTTCAGGAACAAAATATTTACCATCCGGATTGGTGGTTAAGGTCACAAACTCAACGATGGCTTGCTTCGAAGGTCCGTCATTCCATGACGGTAACGGATCGGCATCAACTTTTTTCTCGACCAAATCACAGCCCTGTAAAAGGATAATTGTCAGCAGCAAGAACGCCAGGTTTTTCATTTTCTCTAGAATTTATAGTTGCCTAAAAAGCGAATACCCGGCTGGTTATTCATGCTCAAATGAACTAACATGCCGGGTATGCGCAAGATACTTTTTACTGTCCGTCGTAGCCTTTTTCCAGTTTTTCCATCACCTGGTCCAGGCTGAAGCTTGCCGCTTTCTGACGCGGCGGGAATTCCTTGAAGGTCTCAAGGAAATTTCCGACATAGGTCTGTGCGGGAACTAGCAGGTAGGCCCTGTCAATCATCCAGTCGTAATAGGTGTTGGAAGTAATGGGCGCCTTTTCGTAGGGATCACGCCTCAGGTTAAGGATCAGCGGAACACGCAATGGCACGAAAGGTTCCATCCATACCCGGAAAGTGCCTTCTGATTTTTGTTCCATGAATATCAGCTTCCAGTCATCGTAGCGCAATGCTGTCAGATCGCCGTCATCTGAAAAGTAAAAGATTTCATGACGTAGCGTTTCTTCTGTTTCCCCTTTGAAAAAGGGCATAAAATTGTAACCGTCAAGATGTACCTTATAGTTCCTTCCTATCGACTCAAAACCATTCAAGAGGTCCTCCTTGATATTTTCATTGCCGGCCGCCGCCACGAAAGTCGGGAACCAATCCATGTGGTGCATGATCTCATTGGAAACGGATCCGGATTCGATCAAACCGGGCCAGCGGACCATGGCCGGAACCCTCCAGCCACCTTCCCAGTTGGTATTCTTTTCACCCCGAAAAGGTGTTGCTGCCGCATCGGGCCAGGTGTTATAGTGCGGACCGTTGTCGGTGCTGTAGAATACGATCGTATTGTCGGCTATCCCCAGCTCATCGAGTAATTCAAGCAATTCTCCAACCTGCATGTCATGCTCGATCATGCCGTCGGAATATTCATCCTGCCCGGATATGCCACGGTGTTCTTCCATGACATGTGTGCGGAAGTGCATTCGCGTGCCATTCCACCAGACAAAGAAAGGGTTGTTGTTCTTTACGGCGTCACGAATAAACCGTTTGGCGGCATCCACCGTTTCCTGGTCTATGGTTTCCATTCGCTTTTTTGTGAGCGGGCCTGTATCTTCGATCCTGCCGTCAGCATAGGAATGGATCACACCGCGGGGGCCGAATTTTTCCTTAAAAGTACTGCCGTCTGCCAGGATCATATCTGCAGGATAATCTTCATTTTCAGGTTCCTCCTCGGCATTGAGGTGGTAAAGGTTACCCAGGAATTCGTCAAATCCATGGTTGGTAGGCAGGAATTCATCCTTGTCGCCAAGATGGTTTTTACCGAACTGACCGGTGACATAGCCATATTTTTTGAGGATGGCGGCGATGGTAGGATCCTCTTCTTTCAATCCGAGATCAGCCCCGGGGAGGCCAACCTTGGAAAGCCCGGTCCGGAAGACACTCTGCCCTGTAATGAAGGAAGATCTTCCTGCAGTACAACTTTGTTCGCCGTAATAATCCGTAAAGATCATCCCTTCATTGGCGATGCGGTCGATGTTGGGCGTATGGTAACCCATCATGCCCATGGTATAGGCGGAAATATTAGACTGACCAATATCGTCACCCCAGATGACAAGGATATTGGGTTTCTCGGATTGTGCGGAAGAAGTAAAGACGGACAGAAGAAACAACAAAGGCAGTCCTGTCAGAATTAGGATTTTAAGATTTGTTTTTAAAATAGATTTGGATGAATTCATAACATTTATCTTAAATAATGAAATTAGTTTGATCGGTGAAATTAATCAAAATTTAGCTTTAGAATCAACTTCAAGTTACTATTTAGCAGTCCTTACAACCGGAAAATAAATTTCATGGCAACAAAATATCTTCAAGCGAAGTAATAATTAGGTCATTTAGAGAGTTATGAGGATCCTGCTTTTTTCGTTAGGATATAGACCAGATTGGATGTCAGGGTTGTTTTATCAATAATTTCCATGTGCATTTGATTTCGTTTCGCAGTGTCCTCGATAACGGAGCGGGAAACAAAGTCCAGTGCATACTTCTTCTTGTTGAACCCAAAATTGGTAGAGAAAAATTCTGTGATTCGTGTGCCCGCATGCCTTTTCCGCAGTCCGGCATCTGCATCACGGATAATTATCTTTCCCCCTTGATTCAAACGGGCAATACATCTTTCTACCACCCTGACCTGCCATTCGGCGGGCAGGTAATGCAATACATCGTTCAATACAAATACATCGCTGTTCCCAAGCACTATCTCAGTGATATCCCCGGTTTCAAACCGAAGCTGTTCATGGGTGATGGCGCAATGGCTGGCAATGGCAATTTTATCCGCATCATAATCGATCGCCCGTATGGTTCTTTTGTCAGAGACCAGTATGAGCATAAAAGCGAGATAGCCGTAACCACACCCCAGGTCTGTTATGACCGCCTGTCGGGGAATCAGTTCATTGAAAAACTTGTAATTTTCTTCCAGTTTCAGTTTGATCCGTGTATACCATTCCAGCACAGGGCCCTTAAAGGTGAAGTTCTTTACGATATAGTCCGACCAGTAGTCAGGCGTTTCCCATTCCTTGCGAGCTTCAGCATAGGCTTTGCGGAAATAGCGGTTGATGCCTTTGGTTTGTTCCCTGACGTTATCTCCATATTCCTTTTTTTGCAGGTCTATCCTGGGCAGGAATTTCGTCGTTATGGAACCCCTTTTCAGGAAGAACTCGCTTTTTTTAAGCAACTGGTTTTGTCCGTGAATGATAATAGGCAGAATATCGATTTTCAGTTTGTCGGCCAGGTAGAAAGCCCCTTTGTGAAACCTCCTGATCTTTCCGTCATCGTTGCGATGCCCTTCGGGGAATATCATAAACGAATATCCGTCTTTTATCAGGGATTGCAAATCTTCCGCGATCTCCTCATAGCCCATGTCGGAAGGCAGGAAGTCGGCATACTGCAAAGCGATCCCGTAAAATGGGTGGGTATAGTTTCGGCGGTTGGTCAAGACCAGTACCCTGGGATTCAGCAGCATCATCAGCATGAGGTCGATGTGGCTCTGGTGGTTGGCGATGATAATGGCTGGTCGGCTGTAATCTTCACCGGTGGTATTGATGATCCTTTTTGGCGACAGAAAATTCATGTAGATCAGGAACCATGTCATTTTACTGAACACCACGTGAAAGATGTATTTTTTTCGCTTTGTTTTCAGTGGAATGATCCGCAGGACCAGCGAGAACAAGGACATCAGTAATGCGCCGCCAACAAACACAAAAAGTGACGCCAGCGAAAAAATAAGGTCGAGCAGCGTAACCGGCCTGTTCCTGGGACCTTTTTTATAGTGCACCATCCACCTGAAAACAGGAGGAAGCAGGGTAAGTGTAAGGAGAATCACGGAAAAGATGCCGATGATCGACATGGTGGCAATGGATTGCAAAGCGGGATGGCGTGCAAAGATGAGGACTCCAATCCCCAACAGGGTGGTAATGCCCGAAATGATGATGGATACCCTGTAAGATGAGATGTCTTTGTGGCCGTATTTGTATTGTTGAAGCAAACCGCGCATAACAAAGATGCTATAGTCAATCCCAAGCCCGAAAATGAAGGTGAGGATGATGATGTTGAAAATATTGAACGAAATGCCAAGCATCGCCATGATCCCTACAACCCAGACCCAGCTGATGAAAATGGGTATCATGGTGATGAGGGTGAGCTCTATGCGGCCGTATGCGATGAGCAGGATGAGGAATACAAGGCTGAGCGAGATCATGACCAGCTTATCGAAATTGTCTTTCAGGATTCCGATGAATTCACTGGTAATAACCCGTTTGTCTATGACCCAGGTACCCGGTTCTTGCTCAAGTATTTCGTACACCGTTCCGGCTTCTATGGCTGCCTGATCAATTTTCAGGATATTGATGATCGCAGCCAGTGTGTCAGTGCGGATGACATAATTGTCAAAAAACAAATCATTCATGCCCTTCAACTCCGTCGGAACAACTGGTGAAAATGATTTATCCAGCCATTGCTCAAAAGCCGCGAAGGCATCGCCCTTGAATTTATACTTTCTGCCCAGTAGTTCAAGGTTTGTCAAAAGCTTATCTTTTCTTCCTTCCCAAAAGCGATCCCATCGTGCGATAGCTTCCAGCTGCGCTTGTTCAGGCTGAAACAACCGGGTAGGTACCAGGGCATCATCGATCAATCCACGCGAACTTAGCTGGTTGATTTCCCCGGCATGCTTTACATTGGCCGTCATCGCCTCATCCAGCGTCCTCCCGGTACTTACCGGATAGATTGTTTTCCTGGAAAGGCTGGTCACCGCATTCAGTTCCTCTTCCGCCTTCGCCAGTTCAGGACGCATGTAATTGTTTTTCATCATATCGGCATCAAAGGAGACGGTGCGTATCAGGAAAAGGAAAACTACCGTAAGAAAAAGGATGGTCAGGATGATATACCGGTTGCCCGAATAATTGAAATTGGCGATGCGATCGATGATATTGTTTTTGAAAGATAGTTTTTCACCCTGATTCGCGGGGAGAAGATGCGGCAGAACGAGCAGCGAAAAAAAGGCGGCAGATAAAACCGCCAGCGCGGAAAACAGTCCCAGATCCTGTAAGGCTTCCGCATCAATGAAATGGAGGGTCAGGAATGCGGAGGCGGTGGTTATGCTACTCAGGATCACGGGTTTCGAAAGGTCCTTGAGCAGCTTTTTCACATTTCCGTCATTCCGGTGGTGTGAAAAAATATGCAAAGCATAATCTATCGAGATACCCAGTAATACGGATCCGATCCCCAGCGATATGGCAGATACCTCTGATTTGATGAGGTAAAGTGCAGCGAGGGAAAACAATCCACCGAAGACGACAGGTAAAAAGATCACCAAAAAAGCACGCTTCCTCCTGAAGAAAAGGCTGATGAAAAGGAGAAGCAGGGAGGCCGCAAGGGAGACGGTCAGGATGATGTCCTGTTTGATCCGTTCAGCATTACCAAGGGCAACAACCGGACTACCAAAATAGGCCGCCTGAATATCCTGAAATTTTTCCTGTTTCAGTGTGTCGATGAGATCATCAATCTTCCCGAAGAGGACTTTGTTGGCCGCCGTATTATTCGTAGATAAAGGGGTGACAATCACCAGCAGGTTTTTTCTGTCTTTGGTCAGGAAATGGCCACCATAGATCTCCAGGTTTTCGCTCAGGCCGAAAGAATTCAGTTTGTTCATGGCCAGCGAGCTAAAGTGCAAAGGGTCACGTCTGATCATCCTTTTCGCACCAAAGCCTACCGGTGAAATGAGCGTCCTGTAATCCGATGCCAGTGCCTGGTCAATACGCTCCTCATCCAACAGGCTGTCTATGGTCTCGTAATCACTCTCCGAAAGGAATAGGGGAAGGTTTTGATATACCTCGTCATACACCTCAAGCATTTCCCTTTCTGAAGGAGGGAGGTCTATGGAATGTAACCTACCGGGTAGAAAACCGGTTTGCAGGGAATCAACCAGGCTGTTGGCAAAATCCACCAATCTCGCCGGATTGGGATCTTGTGTGCTGTCCCTCAGATGGATATTGAAAATAACCTTCTCCATGAAGCGGGCATTTTCAAGTACAAAATTCAGATGATCGATTTTTTCGCTGTGTGGCAGCACCCTGGAAATGTCTTCCGTAAACTTAAGTTTTGTGGCGAAGTAACCCGAAAATCCAGCCAGGATTAGTATGCCTGTAAGAAGAAGCCAGGGAAATTTCCCGATCTTTTTGTATATGTAATAGAAAAATGTTCCCATGGATTTACAGTACAATTCACAAAAATAAAAAGTAAATGATGGCAGGCATGTTTATCCCTGACCCGGGTGCCGCTTCACCTGTTATTACAAACTTGCATCAGCACATCAAGTTTTAGGGCGAACCGATGATTTCGTGATGGCTGCGATAATGTACACAATTATGCCTGCCGCAATTCCCATGGCTGCGCCGAAGACAAATGCGCCGGTAACATATTGCAAAAGATTGTATCCCAATTCCCTGAGGGTACTGTAAAAATGCCCTTCCAGGACCTGGTTCTTAAGCTGCACGACACTTTCACGGGTTAGCTTATTGTCGTTGGTCATCAATAATCCGCCGGTTTGATAACTGAAATAGATCTGTACCGGTATCATAGGAGGTATGCTGATATTGGAAGCGGCGAGGACAATGATCTTGTTCAGGCGCATAAAATGTGCCAGCAACGCAGCAAGGATCATCTGAAAGCCCCAGATCGGTGCGATACCCATAAATACCCCGAAACCGCTAGCTGCAGCAATCTTATAGGGAGACTCGTTATGGGCCACCAGTTGTTCCCTGATGATATCTTTCAGTTTGTTTCTTTTCAGATAGAGAAATGCATTTCTCGGGATGATGTAAAGAAATGTGACCAGGACAAGGATGGTGTTGAGTATACTGATGCGGCTGAAATCCCGGAAAGGACGGAAATGGGTGACCCGTTCTTCAGGATAGTCAACGCGGACAGGAACCGGCAGAATGGGTACTCCTTTCCAGGCTGCACGTACGAGTACCTCCACTTCAAATTCATAACGGCTGCTGAAAAATCTGATATTTTTAAGCGGTGTAAGCGGATATAACCTGAACCCGGATTGGGTGTCGGGAAGCTTCATTCCGGTTTCAACCCAAAACCAGAAGTTAGAGAATTTATTGGCGAGCGTATTCTTAGCCGGCATACCCTCCTTTGAAATATTCCTTGAACCGATCAACAGGGCACCTTCGTTTTCTCTGATGGTATCACTGAAAACCTGAAGGTCTTCCGCATAGTGCTGTCCGTCTGCATCAATGGTAACCGCATAATCGAAACCCATCTCCACTGCCCGTTCAAATCCTTTACGTAAGGCAAAACCTTTACCCCGGTTTTTTGAATAGCTTACCACTTCGATGTTCTCAACTTCTGCAATAAGCTGTGCGGTGTTATCTGTAGAACCATCATTTATAACCACCACATGATCCCAGAGCGATTTAACATCCCGGATCACTGAAAGAATGGTCCCCCCGTTATTGTAGGTCGGTATAATTACACAAACGGCAAGGCCATTGAAAAGTGATCTATGTGATTCTCTGGCGGGCATTTTGGCTTTAATCCGTAGTTTCCAACTTGTGAAGGGAATAACTCAGGTGGGGTTGATTGAATCTGATCGTTCCGGGATACGCGTCATCGTAATTGTTGAGGGAAACAGCAATTACCTCTGACCTGTGCATGTGCCGGATATGATGGACAAATCCGAAATACTTGTCATAGGTGTAGTAACTTTTTTGCCTCCGGTGTTTGACCAGAAAGATCATGGAACTGACTCCGGAATCCCTGTAGAATTGATATTTGGCTTTCGGATGGCGCATCATGAAAATGAGTTCCAGGCCTGATTTCAGCTTTTTCCTGACAGGTTTCCGGTCAAGCATGCTGTTGATGAAATGCACTTTCACTTCATTTTCAGCGGGGATGAATTCCATGTCAAAATATTTGAGTCCGAGTTCCGACAGGAAAACTACCCTGAATCCGTTGGATGACCTTTTCATTACCATCAAACCGGAAAGTTCGTTGCCATAGATGAACATGTCCGACTTGTAAACCGCTTTTGTGAATGCCGGACTAAAAATGACGGGCCGGCTGACTTTCAGTGCCTCGCTGTCCGATAGCTTTTCTGCTGTAGAACAGCCGCTGTTCAGGAGGAATACCGGAAGAGCTATAAACAGTGTGAGCGCTATGTTGGGCATTTTATTCCACATGGAATTTCCCATCAGGTATATCGGTATTTTCTTCCCGGTTTGTAAAAACGGTACGGGTAAAATCACCTTCAGGCTCAATAAACCTCATCATTTCCACCTGCAGGGATGGTTTTGAGAAATAGATCTCTATTCCAGTCAGGATATTGACCAATAATTCATTGACAGGCGTAAGCCTGACGAGTACCATTGATTCATTCTCAAAGAAAACAGGAATAAAATCCTTATTGTCAACGAAATTACCGCTGATCGCTATCATGATCATCTGGTTGATCTCACGAAAGAGGGGGTTGGAGTCTGCATCAAATGCACTGATCTTTCCGTCATTGTTGATGGTAAAAGCAGATCCGTTGACAATAATGGCATAATTCACCGGGTCCGTATATTCCCATCTGAGTTTGTTTTTTGATCTTCATGCTGACGGTTTCTGTTTCATTCATCGGCCTGAACGAATCATCCTGACCGTAATGGGGATAGCAAAGCAGGATAAATAACATAAGGAACATGATACTAATCCACCTCATACGCTTCCATGTTAAAGAGTTCGGTCAAACTTACAACTTTATAGTCCTTTTCTGAGAGCCACCGAAGGTATTCCTCCATAAGCTGCAGCAATTCAGGTCCCCGGTCATGAAAAAGCACCACTTTGCCGGGTTTGGTTTTGCGTCTTAATTTTTTGAGGATCTTTTCCTTGTTTCCCAGGGTATCAAATGAACGTAAACTCCAGCCTACCGGTATCATCCCGGTTTCCTGGATGGCTTTTTTCAGGGAAGGATTCGTAACTCCATAAGGTGGCCTGAAAAGTGCCGGCGTTTTGCCTGTTGCCCGTTCAATTTCGCGGTTGGTTGCTTTTATTTCAGCAGCCATCCGCTTTGCGGAAAAAAGATCGAACCAGCGGTGGTGAGTATAACTGTGGTTACCAATGATATGCCCTTTATCGACAGCTTTTCTGACAATTTCCGGAAACTGCATAACATTTTTTCCAATACAAAAGAAGGCAGCCTGTGCATCATATTTTTCAAGCAAATCCATCAGGGCTTCGGTCACTTTCCCATCGGGGCCATCATCAAAGGTGAGTGCGATTTTCTTTTCTTTTGTCGATGAACGGTTGAGGGACCTGAAATAAAAATTCATGCCGATCGCGGCAGAACCGGTAATCAGCAACGCAAGGTAGAGGGCGACAGGTATTGCGATCCACCATGGATTGATGCCCAGATACTGGACCATGAGGATGATGGTCAGCAGGACCATGCCAAACAAGAGGCTGGAAGAAGTATATCCGGACATTTACTGCGACAACCTGGTTTATTTTTTC
>JARRQC010000063.1:0-21056 GCA_037382165.1 bacterium
GGCCTGCAGTAATCAACCAAATCAAAGAAATGTATTTAAGGAAGTAAGACTTTATCTATCGCGTGAATAACACCATTGGTACCCTGCACATCCACAGCTACCACATTGGAATTCTCGTTTATTGTTACTCCGGCTTCAGATGCAGTGATATTCAACTGGGCATCTTCATTTAAAGTAGGAACTGATCCTGTTGAAACCATAGAGGAGGTTACGTTTCCATTCAACACATGGTAAAGTAAAATAGGAGTCAGCGCCTCAGATGTTAAGTCACTGATTCCGGATACTTCAAGTTCTTCAAATAATGCTTCGAAAGCATCATTGGTAGGTGCGAAAACCGTGTAAGGTCCATCGGCATTGAGTGCATCTACCAGACCTGCTTTCAATACAGCCTCAACCAAAATACTGAAGTTTCCATTCGAGAGCGCCAAATCTACAATGGTAGGAGGAAGCAAAACTTTGTCGATAACGTGGATGACTCCGTTGGAAGCTTCAATATCAGCAGTAACCACTACTGTATTTCCATTGAGCATAACCTTATCTCCTACCTCAACAAACAGGCTCACATTGTTTTCACCCGGAGCGGTGTTATTTAAGGTATTGGCCTTAATGCCTCTGCTGACAGATCGTCGATGCCGTTAACATTTAGTGTTTCAAAAAGGGCAGTGAATGCATCATTGGTTGGGGCAAAAACAGTGAAAGGACCGTCTCCTTCCAGTGCACTTACCAGATCCGCCTTGACAAGCGCATCAACCAGAATGGAAAAATCTTCATTCCCGCTGGCGATCTCAACGATAGATTTGGGCATTTCATTGGGATTTTCCGGTTCCGGATCATCATCTTTGTTGCAGGAAGAAAGAAATACGACACCCGAAAGAAGGAGTGCTGTGACTGTAAGGAATTTTCTAAAAGTTTTCATGATAATATTTACGTTTTGTTAATAATTTCAATTTTCTTGAATTAATTGAACGTTCAACAACACATATCCATATTTGTTTAATTTATTTTGATAATAATTAAACATTTTTTAAGTAGAAATTATTATATTACTGATATACAAACCTTTATGAGAAACAAAAAAATGCCGACCCTGTCAGGGATCGGCATGGTATTCATTTTGAATTGATCTGCTTACATCTTTGGAATCCTTCCCGGAGTATAGGGTACTTTAAGTTCATCGAGGGCGTCATCCAGTTCTTCCAGCGAGCTGGCAGCCTCCTGAAGCATAGAAATTCCCTGGGGTAATTCTTCGCTAAGGATGTCGTAATTCATTTTCATCGTTGCCGTAGGGGATGCCGTTGATGACCACAAGCCGGCCAGTATCTCACTGAGACGAACATTCATCGGCATCTTTTCTGGCGGGACTTCTTCCCAACTTGCCTTTGCAGGTGTGCCATCAAACATGAATTGAAGATCCTGGAGATTTTCATTTACCTCCTCCGCCTTAACCTTCAGATCAGCCGTACTTCCGGTTGTCTGCTGCAAGGCCTGCTGGATATAGGCGGTTTTTTTCCGCAATTCTTCCAAATAATTTTCTGCCCCTTTGTATACGCGGTACAGTTCAGCCACATCATCACGAAAGCTGATCAGGGAGGCAGGATTCTCATTTTGAAGTGTCTTGTTATCCAGCACAACGGCATTGAATGCTACCGGTCCGGCAAGATCCTTGTACTCACCGTTGTGGAATATTGACATTTCAACAGTATATTTTCCGGGAACGGCAAGCATCCCGCTTCGCGCTTCTCTTGTCGGATCATATTTTCCATTTCGAAGGTTAACAGGAGCTGTAGATGCATAGCGAAGGTCCCAGGCGGTCCGTTTGATCCCTTTCGAAGCTTTGCTGTACAATCTTCTGACTTCTGTACCCGATTCATCCCGAATGATAAAAACCAGGTAGGGTTTGACTTCATTCTTCTCGGCATCCAGTTCTTCTTTTGTTGGGGTGGGTATGGGTTCGCCATTCTTGAACAATTCCTTTTCTTTCTTTTTCCTTTCTGATTTCAGGGTCTTCGGCACATCACTTAGATAATAGGTGAATATGGCACCATATTCAGGGTTTTTGGCCCGGTACACGGCTGCACCAGCGCCATACCTGTTTCCTACCGGAAGATACATGAGCGCATCCTTTACCGGGAAAATCATGGCTTCCGTACTGTCAAGTTTCTGTTGAGACAAGCCGCGCAGGGGTGTAAAATCGTCAAGAATATAGAAACCGCGTCCAAACGTTGCGATCACAAGATCGTTCTCCCTCTCCTGGATATCAATATCACGTACAGGAATGTCTGGCAGACCGCCGGCCAATTTGACCCAGGTTTTGCCTTTGTCAAGACTGAAATAGAAACTGAATTCCGTTCCAACGAACAGGAGGTTTTCATCTTCAACATCCTGCACAATAACATGCACGCTTCCATTTTCGGGAAGGTCGCCTGTAATGGAAGACCATGTTTTGCCTTTGTCAGTGCTCTTCAAGACATAAGGGGTAAAGTCGTCGCTTTTGGTATTGTTGAAGGTTGCATAGACCACATTCTCATTAAAATTAGAAGGGGTCACATCGCTGACATAGGTATATTCGGGAACCCCCGGAAAGCTCGTCACTTTTGTCCAGCTTTCACCTCCGTCATCTGTAACCTGGATCACTCCATCATCCGTACCCACATAGATCAATCCTTCTTTCAGCGGAGATTCAGCCAGTGCAACGATCGTTCCCCATTGCGATGTAGAGACATGCTTCGCTACAGCATCCGAAGGCCAGTATTTTCCCATCATTTTGAACTGGTCACGGTCCTCGTTACGGGTCAGGTCTTCACTGATCACTTCCCAGGTATTGCCCCTGTCTTCACTCTTAAAGAGCACATTGGCAGCCATATATAAACGGGTCGGAGCATACTTGCTGAGGATGAAAGGTGCATCCCAGTTCCAACGATGTGTAAGTTCTCCTTTGCCTGGATTGGGCCGTATTTTGATCCGTTCACCCGATTTACGATCGTATCGATAGATGTTACCATATTGATAGGCAGAATAGACAATGTCGGGATTGCCGGGCTCACTGGCCTGCCAGAATCCATCACCACCCAATGTTGTGATCCATTCGTCACTGGTGACACCTCCCCGTTTTGTATTTCTTGAGGGTCCTCCGAGGCTGTTATTATCCTGTGTACCACCATATACCCAGTAAAAGGGTTCTGTATCATCTGTATTAACCCTGTAGAATTGTGTCACCGGTAAGGTGGTCTTATGAATGAATGTGTTTCCACCATCAAAGCTTTCATATACACCACCGTCGCCACCTATCATAAAATGGTCGGTATTTTCAGGATCGATCCACATGGCGTGATCATCCACATGGCGTCCATTGTTGCTCAGGTTGTTCCAGGTTTTACCCCCATCCAGGGTATATTTGGTATAAGTTCCCACCGAAAAGACCTTATCCGGATTGACAGGGTCGCAGAACAACTCGCTGTAATACTGACCACTGGTATAATAATCATTCATTTTACGGAAGGTGGCCCCTCTGTCTGTAGAGCGGTAAAATCCACCATTATCGGTAGCTTCAAACATGACATACACAATATTTCGATCAACCGGGGATACAACGATCTCCATACCACCCTTATCCACCTTGGGTATTCCATTCTCCAACTTTTTCCACGTCTTGCCAGCATCAGTTGATTTGTAGAAGGCCGATTCGGGACCTCCGCCGATCTTGCCAAACTGTCTTCTTCTCCTTTGTTCAGCTCCAGCGTAGATCACATCAGGATCACTGGGATCAAAGCACAGGTTGGCGACTCCTGTATTTTCACTGATGAAAAGCACCTTTTCCCAATTCTCACCACCATCCACAGTTTTAAAAACGCCACGTTCTTCTCCGGGACCCCAGGCTGATCCCTCAGCCGCAATGTATACCACATCCGAATCCCTGGGATCAATGAGGATCTCACCAATCTGCCGGGATTCTTTCAATCCCATATTTTTCCAGTTCTTACCGCCGTCTACAGATTTATAGACGCCGTTTCCGTAACCTAGCGCTCGCTGATGGTTGTTTTCCCCTGTACCGGCCCAGATCACAAACGGGTTATTAGGATCCATCGCCAGGGCTCCAATGGCATAAACCCCGTGTTTATCAAAAACAGGTTCAAACGTGATCCCGTTGTTGGTGGTTTTCCATATATGACCGGAAGCTACACCTACCAGGTAATGGGCAGAATTCTCAGGATTCACGGCAAAGTCCGCAATCCTGCCGGATGTAAAAGCCGGCCCGATACTGCGCCACTTCAAACCGCTGAACACCGATGATTTCAGTGTGTCTGCAGCTTCTTCTTTTTTCTTCTTGGCTTCCGCTGAAAAGTTAAACAACAGAAAGGCGACAATCATGCATGCGATTGTCAGGCGATTATTTTTAAGCATGATAACAGGTTTTGAAAAATCAAGAAAATATTAATGGACTGTAAAATTAAAAAGATAACAGAATAAAAGGGCAAATCGCAGATTCAAAAAGGTTTTTTTGATGATCACTGAATTACCGGAACAATTAATTGATGTTGTTGTTATATTTTTGTCAGCCAAATAAAATAATATGAAACTCTTTCCTATAGAAACAGGCAACTTCAAACTGGATGGCGGCGCCATGTTTGGTGTAGTGCCAAAGGTGATGTGGTCTAAGGTCTATCCCGCAGATGATAAAAATCTTTGCAACTGGTCCATGCGGTGTTTGCTGATTGTCGATGGTGATCGAAAAATACTTATTGACAACGGCATAGGAGAAAAACAGGATGAGAAATGGTTGCGTCATTACCATCTCAATGGGGAAGCGACACTTGAAAGCTCCTTGGCGGCATCAGGCTACAAACCGGAGGACATCACCGATATGATCCTTACCCACATGCATTTTGACCATTGCGGTGGCAGCGTTAAATGGAACACCGACCGCACCGGTTTTGAACTAACCTTCCCGAATGCGACCTATTGGACCAGCCGGCAGCAATTTGACTGGGCAACGCAGCCCAATCGAAGGGAACAGGCTTCCTTCCTGAAAGAGAATATTTTACCGATTGAGGAGAGTGGACAGCTGAAACTTATAGAAAGCGAGGGAGAGCATTTACCTAACATCGAATTCAAATTATTTGAAGGTCATACCGGAGGACTGGTCATACCTCATATTCGGTACAATGGCAAAACAGTTGTTTTCATGGCCGACCTGATGCCTTCTACAGCACATATTCCCATGCCGTGGATCATGGCCTATGATACCCGTCCGTTAAAAACCCTGAAAGATCGTAAACGTTTTTACAGCGAAGCCTTAAAAGGTGATTATGTGCTATTTTTTGAACATGACCTTTACCACGAGGCGGGGACAGTTCATGACACTGAAAAAGGTGTCAGGATTAAAGAAACGGGTAAATTAAGCGACTTTATCTCCTGATTCAAACGCAGACAATTCAGGAATAAAGTCAAGGATCTGTGAATTATATTTTGTAATTGTTCAAAAGCAAGGGAAAGCTTTTCGCTTCTGAAAGCTTTTCCATATCGAGGCCGGTATTCACCTGCTCTTTTTCACACCATGTAACAAGCGATTCAAGGGACAGGTTACCCACCATATCCTTGTCGGTCATCGGGCAGCCGCCCAATCCGTTGATCACGGTATCAAAACGCTTTACTCCATGCTTCCATGCGGCACCGATCTTACTTTTGCCTTTGCCGGGATAGGCATGTGCATGCAAACCAAATTCAACCTGAGGAAAATTCGGAACCACTTCACCGCAAACATGGTCAATCACATCAGGATGGACATCTCCAATTGTGTCTGCCAGCGGAATGGTAGTGATACCGAGTGAAACCAGCTTTTCCACTTTGCGGTTTACCAGGTCGGTACTCCAACTATCACCGTAGGGATCCCCGAAAGCTAGGGAAATGAAAGCCACCAGTTCTTTGTTATGCTTAACGCACAGGTTTTGCAGTTCCTCAACGGTATGTTCAGCTTCGGCAAGGGTAGTGTTCAGGTTTTTCCTCAAAAAGGTAGGTGAAGTGGAATAGGGATAAAAAACCTGGTCAATCACCTCGAATTCCATGGCAAGCTGACCACCTTTGACATTCGCGGCCAGCACCGCGATCTTTGATTTCGTCCCGGTATATTCCAGTTGCTTTAAGACTTCAGCCGTATCCGCCATTTGGGGGATGGCTTTGGGCGAAACGAAACTACCCACTTCCACAGTATCAAATCCGCATTTCAACAACTTGTTGATGTAGGCTACCTTTTTTTCGGTAGGGATGATTATCTCCAGACCCTGCATGCCATCGCGGGGGGTTTCGATGATTTTGATCTGGGGAAGGAGGGACATTTGAGATTTTAGATTTTAGATTTATGATTTTAGATTTATGATTTGGGACCTGAGACCTGAGACTTGGGACCTGATACTAAGAACTCGAAATGCTCCCGAAGGGGTGCCTTCGGCAAAAACTCGAAACACAATACTCAATACTCAAAACTTTCTCAATCCCACGTCCTTCCGGACAACTCCTTGGGGATCCTGCCCTGGTGGATTGACTCGGAGCGGAGTTTTCTTCCGACAATACGTTCTACCATTTTGCCGGTCTTCAGTATCCTGTCGATGTCGAGGTTTGTTTTGATACCCATCTCATCCATCATCACCACCATATCCTCTGTGGAAACAAGTCCTACATTGACTGACTCGTTGTAATAATATTCACCCGTACCGGAGACAGGTACTCCGGATACGAAGTTGGCAGGTTGTCCGCCGATACCTCCCATGGTGGACTCATAGTTGGTCATACCGGCCTGCAGTGCAGCGAGCACATTGGCAAGACCCCAGCCGCGTGTGGTGTGGAAATGTACAATATGCTTATGCGGGTTATCGATCTTGTCCATCAGCATGGAATAATACCTGTAGACCCTGTCGGGGGAAGCTGACCCATCATGGTCGGCATGCTCTACATCATTTGCTCCGATATCGAGCCATCTTTGCGTATCCTTGATCGCATCCTCCATCTTTGTCGGACCTTCTATCGGGCATCCCCAAATGGTGCTGACCGTTCCATTCACCTTGAGACCTGCGTCATGGGCTTTGGGAATCCATTCTTCAGCCATTTTCCAATACTCCTCGCGACTAAGTCCTGAGTTTTTATACTGGTGAGACTCAGAGGTAGATACCATCAGCAGGATCCGGTCAGGTCCATACCCATCCAACCTCGCTTGTATTGCACGTTCAATAGCTCTTTCCCTTATCGTAACAGCTGTTATGACAACATCGTCCAGTTTTCCTTTGACCCGCTTGCTTTTTCTGATCGCTTTAAAAAGATCATCAGCATCCTTAAACTGGGGCATGCCCTTTGGATTACCAAAGTTCGTCACTTCAATGTGTTTGAATCCGCAAAGCACCAATTCTTCAGTAAGCCATAATTTAGCTGCAGTGGGTATAAATTTTTCCTCATGCTGAAAACCATCACGAACTGTAATATCTCCTATAACTACTTCTTTCGGGTAATTCATCATCTCTATTTTCTAAAATTCTGAAAGGGAATTTCGGCACCGCTAAAATAGGGAAAAATCTGCTAAAAGAGTAGCAAGGATGACTTTATTCAATCGATTGCGACGGATTACCCAAAATCATCTCAATTAGCTGTAATTTCACTCCTGTTACCTTTTTTTATTGGTCAAATTTCCATAAACTTGCATTGAAATCGATTGACTCCAATCACATATATTTAAGCATTGTTTACACTCAAAACCAAGATAGATACTCAATCCGATGAGTTCAAATCAAATAAGGAAGCGTTTCAGCGTTTATTAGAAGAATACCGCGAACGGTTGTCTCTTTCCACCAGCGGCGGTTCTGAGCGGGCAGTCAAACTTCACAAGGAAAGGGGTAAGCTGCTTGCACGCGAACGCATCAACTTATTGGTGGACCCCAATACGCCTTTCCTTGAGCTTTCTCCGCTGGCAGCCATTGATCAATACGACAACGCTTTCCCTTCTGCAGGCATAGTTACCGGTATCGGTGTCATTCATGGTCGTGAGGCCGTCATCATTGCCAATGATGCCACGGTGAAGGGGGGAACCTATATGCGATACACCATCAAGAAGCACCTGCGTGCCCAGGAAATCGCCATGGAAAACCATCTGCCCTGCGTTTATATGGTGGATTCCGGCGGTGCCTTTTTACCGGAACAGGACACCGTTTTCCCCGACCGGGATCATTTCGGTCGTTTCTTCTACAACCAGGCACGCATGTCTGCCCTGGGGATATCCCAGATCGCAATTGTCATGGGAAGTTGCACGGCCGGCGGCGCCTATGTTCCGGCGATGAGTGATGAAACCATCATCGTCAAAAACCAGGGTACCATTTTTTTGGGAGGTCCGCCGCTGGTCAAGGCAGCAACAGGTGAAGAGGTGACAGCGGAGGAACTTGGCGGTGCAAATGTCCACACTTCCATATCGGGTGTTGCCGATCATTTTGCAGAGAACGACACCCATGCGATCCAGATTTGCCGCAATATTTTCGAGCACCTGGAACAACGGGAGAAACAGGTCCTTGAAACTGTATCTCCAGAGGATCCTATTTACGATCCCGAGGAAATATATGGCATAGCCCCAGTTGACCTTAAAAAGGTCGTTGACCCGCGAGAGATTATCATGCGCATGGTAGACGGAAGCCGGTTCCAGGAATTCAAGACCAAATATGCGACGACCGTCGTAACCGGTTTTGCCTACGTCATGGGATTCCCGGTAGGTATCATTGCCAATTACGGGGTGCTCTTTTCAGAATCCGCATTGAAAGTCACGCATTTTATTGAACTCTGCACCACACGTAAGATACCTCTGGTATTTATGCAGAATATCACCGGATTTATCGTGGGAAAGGACTTTGAAAGAAAGGGCATCGCAAAAGATGGGGCCAAAATGGTACATGCGGTATCCAATGCCAATGTACCCAAGTTTACCGGGCGGCGAGCAGGCCGCTACGGTGCTCTCTACTGTAAAGATCGACCAGTACCGTTCACGTGGTAAAGAGCCACCAGCCGGCGAGATCGAGGAGTTAAGGGCGAGGATTCTGGCCAAATACGAAAAAGAAGGATCAGCCTATTACAGCACATCCCGTCTATGGGATGATGGCATAATAGATCCTGTAGATACCCGCAAGATTCTCGCGATGGGTATTGCCTCCTCACTGAACCAAAAATATCCGGAACAGAAATTCGGTGTGTTCAGAATGTAAAATGACCAACAGATATGCCAAGCAGGATTCAGATCGAAGAGGATAAGGTAACCACCATCTGGCTTAACAGACCGGATGTTCGCAATGCTATGGATGAGCAAATGATCACTGAACTGACCACTGCCTTCCATGATGCCGGAGATAATCAAAATGTGCGCGCGATCATACTCCGGGGCAGGGGAAAATCCTTCTGCGCCGGTGCCGACTTGAATTACATGAAAAGTATAGCCGAATTCGGTTTTGATGAAAACGTGAAAGACGCGCAAAAACTGGCAGCTTTGTTCCAAACCGTATATCTGTGTCCTGTCCCCACCATTGCCATGGTCCATGGCGCTGCCTTCGGAGGGGCCAACGGTTTGCTCGCTGCCTGCGATATCGTTATCGCGGAAGAAAATACGAAGTTCGCTTTCAGTGAGGTGAAACTGGGGATCGCCCCCGCGACAATTTCCCCTTTTGTTATCCGCAGGATAGGGGAATACGGTGCCCGTGAACTCATGGTGACCGGTAAACGCTTTAATGCCCGTGAAGCCCTGAAATGGAAACTTGTTAACCATGTTACTGAGGAAAGTACGTTCGAACAAATGATGGAGGAAATCGTTCAACATATACTATCCGCCGGCCCGGTTGCCGTAAGGGAAACAAAACAGCTGATACGGCAGGTTGACGCTTCAAACCCTGTGGAAGAGCTGATGAAACATACCGCGCAAATGATTGCGCGACTCAGGGGATCGGCAGAAGGCCGGGAAGGAATGTCCTCCTTTCTGGAAAAAAGAAAACCAAAATGGATGGATTAGATTGACGCTGATGAACAAGTTTAACAAAATACTTATCGCCAACCGCGGGGAGATTGCAGTACGAATCATCCGTTCGGCTAAAAAACTGGGTATCTCAACGGTAGCCATTTATTCGGAGGTGGACCGACATGCCCTGCACGTCCGGAAGGCGGATGAAAGTTATTGTATTGGCCAGCAGGAGCTGAGCGAAACCTACCTGAATATCGACAAGATCATAGATGTGGCAAAACGTTCGGGATGTGGTGCCATTCATCCCGGATATGGTTTCCTTTCCGAAAATGCAAAATTTGTCAAAGCCTGCGAAAAGGCAGGGATCATTTTCATTGGCCCTAAAGCGGAGGCGATCAGGTTGATGGGAAATAAGATCGAATCCCGAGAATTTGTCGGAAAACTTGGCATACCCATGACGCGCGGACTGACAGGTTCTCCGGAAGAACTGCTCAAAAACGCCAGGAAGATACCACTCCCTGTACTCGTAAAGGCGGCAGCGGGGGGCGGCGGCAAAGGGATGCGCATTGTCAACGACTATAAAGACCTGAAAGATATTCTTGAAACCACGAGCCGCGAAGCAAAGAACTATTTCGGAGATGAAGCCGTCTATATAGAAAAATACGTCGAAGAGCCCAGACACATCGAATTCCAGGTTCTTGGAGATAACCATGGGAATGTAGTCCATCTTTTTGAACGTGAGTGTACCATTCAACGGCGTTATCAAAAGATCATCGAAGAATCGCCCTCTCCCACCCTGACACCTGAAGTGAGGGAAAAAATGGGGGAATCTGCTGTGGCCATTGCCAAAGCCGTCGGATACAATAGTGCCGGAACTGTTGAATTTCTGGTGGATCATGATTTAAATTACTATTTTCTTGAGATGAATACCCGTATCCAGGTGGAGCACCCTGTCACAGAAATGGTTACGGGAACAGACCTTATCGAGGAACAGATCCTGGTCGCACAGGGTAATCCCACACGACTCCGGCAGGAAGATCTGGAGCAAAAGGGTCATGCCATAGAGTGCAGGATCTATGCCGAAGACCCCGAGAACAACTTCATGCCATCTCCGGGAATGATGTCCCTTTACAGTGAGCCGGCAGGTGAGGATGTGAGGGTCGATTCGGGTATTGATGATGCTATGGAAATACATAGCTTCTTTGATCCCATGATCGCCAAACTGGTGGTCTGGGGAGCGAACAGGGATGAAGCTGCTTTGAAGAGTATTACAGCTTTGAACAATTTCATCATCCAGGGGATCAAAACGAATATCAGCTACCTGCGCGGTATACTGGAACATGAAGCCTTCCTGACCAACACGATCACCACCAAATTCTGCGATGAACATACGCCCGAGATCATCCAAAGCATTGAATCAGCCCGGTCAGCTATCGATATACGGTTTACCCTGCTGGCTTATGCATTGCACAACCTGAACATGAAAAAAAGCGCCAGGGATGCCAATATCTGGGAGAAGATAGGATATTGGAGGAACAACATGGAACTTGGGTTTGAATACATGGATACGAATTACCTGCTGAAAATCCTCCGCCAGAATGGAAAGGAATATATTTTTCAGCTAGAAGAAGAACCTATTTCCGCCCATATCAATGTGCTGCAAAAAAATCGCATTCAATATCTCTCATCGGATCATTTCATCGATGCTGCCATCTCAATGGATGAAAAAGGAAATGGCTGGGTCACCATTAATGGATTCAACTTCCAGGTGACACGCAAAGATGTCTTGAATGAAAAAATTGAATTTACCGCCGGAGCGGGTTCTTCAAATGAAAAGAACCTGTTTTCCCCCATGCCTGGAAAAGTGCTGAAGATTAATGTAAAAGAAGGGGATACCGTGAAAAGGGGAACCATCATGCTGGTAGTAGAAGCCATGAAAATGGAAAACAATATAGTTGCGGAACAGGATGCGATCATTGAGAAAATCGCAGTCAGAGCGGGTGATATGGTGGATACAGACCTTCAATTGATCTTCCTTGCGAAAGAAAACACGAATGATAATAGTTAATACCCTCATAACATGAATTTTGAATTGAGTGATGAACATAAACTGATCCGGGAAACCGTTCGCGATTTTGCGGAAAGAGAGATCAAGCCAGTGGCTATGGAACTGGATGAAAAAGCCGAATTTTCGCACGATCTTACCAAAAAAATCGGTGAGATGGGCCTTTTCGGGATGAACCTTCCCGAAGAATATGGCGGCCAGAACCTGGATACACTTTCTTATATTATAGCTGTAGAAGAGCTGGCCCGTGTGGACGGATCACAAGCTGCCACCCTTGCGGCACATAATTCCCTGGGAATTAGTCCTATCTATGAGTATGGCACAGAAGAGCAAAAACAAAAGTATCTTCCCATGCTTTGCACAGGTGAAGCGCTTTGGAGTTTTGGATTGACCGAACCCGGAGCAGGCTCTGATTCACGTGGTTCGAAAACTACAGCGATACTCGACGGCAATGAGTGGGTTATCAATGGATCTAAAATATTCATTACCAATGGATCAGTAGATATTTCAAAAGGATGTACCGTCCAGGCGGTTACCGGTGAGGAAAATGGCAAGAAGATCTTTACTACCATCCTGCTCGAGGCAGGGACTCCCGGTTTCCGGCAACGCACCATGCATGGAAAAATGATGTGGAGGGCGTCCGATACGGCAGAACTTTTCTTTGATGACTGCCGCGTTCCAAAGGAAAACCTGCTCGGAAAGGTGGGTGAGGGCTCAAAGATCATGCTGAAAACCCTGGATGGCGGCAGACTGTCTATTGCCGCCATGGGACTTGGATGTGCCCAGGGAGCGTACGAAGCAGCATTGGCTTATGCAAAGGAACGTAAGCAATTTGGAAAACCCATCTCCAAATTCCAGGTGAACGCCTTTAAACTGGCGGATATGGCTATGAAAATTGAACTGGCCAGAAACCTTCTGTACAAGTCCTGCTGGTTGAAAGACAATAACAAACCATACTCCATGGAATCAGCCATGTCTAAACTCTATTGCTCGGAGATCGCTAAGGAGGTCGCCGATGAAGCGGTACAGATTCACGGCGGGTACGGGCTTATGAAAGATTATGATGTGGAACGGTTCTATCGCGACCAACGACTCTTGCAAATCGGTGAAGGAACTTCAGAAATACAAAGGCTGGTCATTTCCCGATTGATAGGTTGCTAAAGCGCTTCTCCGGGACTTAGAAATTTGCCTCTGGCAAAGATTGGAAGATACCCTTTATGACATGGCCAAACAGATGAAACTTTTTTAACATGGCAAATAAACCCTTGTGGCAACCCTCAGCATCAATTAGCAAAGGCTCCCGGATGCAGTCCTTCCTGGATCTCATCGCTAAAAAATACGATCTGCCTGATAACAACTATTCCACGATCCATCGCTGGAGTACAGAAAATATAGGCCTGTTCTGGGCTGAAGTATGGGATTTTACAGGAATCATTGCTTCTCAGGGCTATGAACGGGTGGTGGATAATCCAGACAAAATGCCGGGGGCAAAGTGGTTTGAAGGCGCACGCCTCAATTTTGCGGAAAATATGCTTCGACGCAGGGACAACCATACTGCTTTGATCTTCTGACCGTGTGGCGGCCTTTATGCCCAATATGCCGGAGACCATCATAGGCATGCTGGCTGCTTCCTCGATTGGCGCCATCTGGTCATCTACCTCTCCTGATTTTGGCATCAAAGGAGTACTCGACCGCTTTACACAGATCAAACCAAAAGTGATCTTCGCTGCCGATGGATACTACTACAAAGCCAAAGTCTTTGATTCACAGGAAAAGTTGAAAGGCATCCTGCACGATCTGCCTTCCATTGAAAAAACCATTCTGGTCAACTATACCGGTCATGCCGATCAGAAAAAACTACCAAATGCCATTTTATACGACGATTTTGCCGTGCCGACGGATAAGGATCTGACATTTGAACAACTGCCCTTCGATCATCCGCAATACATCATGTATTCATCCGGGACTACGGGTTTGCCCAAAAGTATTGTACATTCCGCAGGGGGTACCCTGATCCAGCATCTGAAGGAATTGATCCTGCACAGCAACATCTCTGCTGATCAAAAAGTATTTTATTTTACTACCTGCGGCTGGATGATGTGGAACTGGTTCGTTTCCAGTCTCGCTATCGGTGCCACACTTGTATTATATGACGGTAACCCTTTCTATCCCGGACCGGATGCCTTGCTGCAGATGGCTGATGAACTGGATATTTCCTTTTTCGGAACCAGCGCGAAATATATTGCTTCACTGGAAGCAGCAGGTGTAAAACCAAAGGAAATCTCAGATTTTCACGCTTTGAAGGTCATCGCCTCAACAGGATCTCCGCTGTCAAAAGAGAGTTTCGAGTATGTTTACCGGGATTGGAAAAAAGATGTCCAACTCTCTTCCATTGCCGGCGGTACGGATATCATCTCCTGTTTCGTGCTGGGCTCACCGACACTTCCGGTCTATTCGGAGGAGATCCAGTGTAAAGGCCTGGGTATGAACGTAGATTGCTTTGACAGCATGGGAAATTCCCTTCTCGGGGAACAGGGGGAACTGGTTTGCAAGTCACCTTTTCCATCCATGCCGGTATATTTTTGGAATGATGAAGAGGGAAAGAAATACCAGCATGCCTATTTTGAAGAATTTCCAGGTGTGTGGCATCATGGTGATTTTATTGAAATCACTGAACATGGCGGCATCATCATGCTGGGCAGATCAGATGCAACACTTAATCCCCAGGGAGTGAGGATCGGGACTGCAGAAATTTACAATGTTGTGGAGAATATCGGGGAAGTGGAAGATTCGGTAGTTGTCGGAAAAAAGGTGGACCAGGATGAGCAAGTGGTGTTGTTTGTCAAACTCAGGCCTGGGATTGACCTGGATGATGACCTGGTGAAAAAGATCAACCAGGCCATTCGGACAAACTGCAGCCCACGGCATGTGCCCTCCATTATCAAATCTGTTCCTGCCATTCCCTATACTATAAATGGTAAGAAGGTGGAAATCGCAGTTAAGAAGATCATACACGGCCAGGATGTAAAGAACAAGGACGCCCTGGCCAACCCGGAATGCCTGGATTATTTTCAGGGAATCCTCAACTGATTTTGCTGACAATGAATCATGCCTTATGATAATCATTCAGAGCAACAACTCAAAAGCGCATCTTAAACATTTCAGATCATAAAGTGTTATTTATTCTGACAATTCACTTACCATGGAAACTCATACAACCGGACAAATCATTTTTCTCGTCGCTTTGGGCATTACCCTGCTTGTTTTCACCATCGTAAACATTGTGGCTTTCTGGCAAATCTTTGAAAAGGCGGGCAAACCCGGCTGGAAATCCATCATACCCGTCTACAACCTGCTTGTCCTCTTTGACATCCTTGGAAAGCCAAGGTACTGGTTTTTATTTCTTCTCATTCCCGGACTGCATATTTTCATCCCCATCTGGATGACCATATTGCTCGGACAACGATTTCAACAAAGTGACCTTTTTATAATGGGTCTTTTCCTGTTTGGTTTTGTTTTCGTTCCGGTACTGGCTTTCGGCGATTCAAAATATACGGCACCTGCTCCACCTATCGAAGGGAATTAAGGCGTAACATCAATAATCTTGGTTTCTCCCGGTAGGATATCAAACCAAAAAATTAAATCATCACCGATTTTCTTCCTTTGAGGTATCCTCCCATCGATTAGCACATCCGTCGATCTCACGGCAAATGACAGACCGTGTATCGTGCTTTCACCAGCATAATATATCTCAATATCACCATTCGGCAATACCCTGTAATTTATCTTTTCCAGGGCCAGCTGGTAATTCAGGAATTCACTGACGGTCGGCAGGTTCAGCAAACCCTCATCCCTTCTTTTCGCCATCCTTTCAAGCGTGCTGTTGAATCCTTTCCTGGCAGTCGCTTTACCCTCCTGGTTGAAATACCAGAATCCTTTTTCCGGGTTAACCCAGGCAGGATAACAATGGTTGAACTGCACACACCATCCTTCAACGAAGTCGTCAAGGATCTGGTCATTGAACAGGAAATCCCAAAGGGCATCACTTTTTACAAAATGCACACTTTTGGTCGGCCAGTGAATCAATTGCCCCGTTCTTGAAGGATGTTTCCAGAAGTCCGGATCAGGAATATAATCCCCAAACCCATGATAGGGTTTACTCAGCATTTCTCCAAACTGTAAACTGTCGAATGTGAAATAATCTTCATAATAGGGGTTCCAGAAATAACTGATCTCAAATTCGTTCCAGTAATTCAAGGCAAAATGGGGCGAAGCAGGATCCGTGCCGTCACAGACCAGGTCTTCCCTGTTATTTTGTAAACCGTTGTTATAACCATGGTCTATCCATGTCCTGGTTTCAAACTTCTTTTGCATAAACTGCATCGACCGCTCGAGGTCTTTGGCATTGGATGTAAAATGTTCCGGTGTATGCAGGCAGATCTCATGACCTGTTTTCTTAAGCTTTCGCAGAAAACGGAAATAGGCCCTTTTGTTTTTTATGGCAGCTTCATTACTTGAAAACTTTCCGCCTGACGCTTCCCAGTTTGATATATCCTCCCTGTTCCGGTAAAAAACACTTTTGGTTACGGGTATATCATATTTTGCAAAACCTCCGGTTGCTTTTTTAGGGTTTTTGATGCTTTCTGAACCGAAAAAAGCGGCGCGGTTGGTCCGGATGTCCGTAAAGTCTGCATGTTCCGTCCAGATATAGGCAGCA
Organism: bacterium; assembly: GCA_037382165.1. Classification (GTDB taxonomy): domain Bacteria; phylum Bacteroidota; class Bacteroidia; order Bacteroidales; family F082; genus JAADID01. Next base: position 16,753 of record JARRQC010000063.1, read on the forward strand.
AGAAAACCTGACGGGTTTTTCATAAAGCGTGGAAGGTGAGCGGGGGGCTGCCCGACGGTGATATTGAATGCAGTTTTTTTCTCCGTTTCTTCCAAGTATTTACTCGATGAGTAGTCCAGCTTTACATCCTGACGGCCCTCGAGTAGCGGAAAATGCAGGAAAGGATGGTCGCGTTCATAATCAAGATTGACCCATAGCTGGGTATCCCCTGTCCTGAGCTGCATAGAAGAGATATCGATGGGATGATAGATCAACCAGCTATTTTGAGCAGTTCCGAATTGGGCACCTTCTTTGCCGAGCCAGTATTCTTCCTGAAAATCAGCGGTATCAACTTTGCGGTTCGCGCGATATACCCTGGTAACTTCCTGTCCACCGGAGAAGATCAGTGAAGACCGGTGCACCTCCGTCCCGGCAGGAAACTGCTCTGTCATGCTGAAGCTTATCTCAGGATCATTTTCAATACAATGAATATGTAAACGCGTTTGATCCGTACTTAAATGAATTGACCATTCATTCTCCATACGAAAGGAGGAATCCAGGGTAAAGCCACTGACAAGGGACTCCACTCCGACCTCTGTTTTGCTTTCAGAAAAGTAGAGGATGTTCCCAATCAGGGGAAGTCCTGTTTTGCTGAAAAGGGCAATGGTTTGTTCTGCCTTATTATAATGAATGGAATAAAAATTCGTAGTTACAAGTACTGAGTCAATAGTTCCGGTTACCCTGCTTGCAATGCCGGGGATCTTCGGCACAAAGGACCGGATGCCTGCTTCCTTGAATGTAAGCGACAGGTCATCAATGGCCAGGGTATCGTTTCCATCATTGTTCCAGAGATAGGTTTTCAGAAGACCCTGGCTGGTAAATGAAGCGGGAACAAGCACTTCTTCATGGAACGCATACCATTGCTTTGCGCTCAGCAATTGTTGTGACAGGTCAACAGATTTCCAGAAAACAGTTTTTCCCCTGTTGATCACTGTAATGACATATGATCCAGCTTTACCGGAAACATCTGATCTTACCCAGCCGTTGATATGTACCCTGGTATTTTTGCCGCGCAATGCCTCCGGAAACCGGTTTTCAAATCCCAGGCCATACGGTATCCCCTGGTGGGTAACAGCATAATGCGTTCCTGATCGGGCATTACTGTCCCTTACGATATGCTGATTGATCCAATAAGAAGGGTATACTGAATCTTCCAGGTCATTGTAAAATTGTTGTGCCTCAGAATACCGGACAACCAACAGTAAGAAGATCAGAAATGGAAGGGGAAGGATATGGGTGGCTGCTGATCGTCTGGGAATATTCATCTGCAATTCAACTATAATCCGGCAATCCGAGATCCGGGACATGCCTATCAGATATATTCCTTGACTTCGATTTCCCCTTTGGCAATCTTATAGCCATACATAGCCAGGGCTTCCACATCGTTTACCGAGGGGTACAACGCGATAGGAGCAATACTTCCGATCCGTAGCTTTACGTTTTCCAGGAATCTCGAACTGTCGAAGATCACCCCGGTCAGGATGATCGCATCTACTTTGCCCTTGAGGGTAGCCACGTGGGAGGCAATCTCTTTGGACACCTGGTAAGAAAGCGCGTGGGAAACTTTCCTGGCCATTTCATCCCCTTCAGCGATCATCTGGTTGATCTCGTTGATATTGCTGGTTCCCAGGTAAGCCTTGTATCCTCCGTTTTCGGTGATCATTTCGATAATTTCCTCTTTGATGAACTCACCGCTGAAACACATTTCCACGAGTTGTCCCATCGGCAGTGTACCGGTCCGTGTAATGCCGAAGGGGCCACCCCCATCGAAGGCCTGATTTACATCCACCACCCTGCCTTTTTCATGAGCCCCCACTGAAACACCGCCACGGCCGATATGGCAAACAATGAGGTTGAGCTCGTTGTAGGGACGGTTTACTGCCTTGGAATATTTGAAGGCCACAAATTTATGGTTAAGAGCATGAAATACCGATTTGTTTTCAAATTTCGGATGTCCGGTAAAGCGGGCTTCGTCAATCAGCTCATCCAAAACCACCGGATTAGCGATATAAGCATTCTTCCCGATCTCCCTGGCCAGCTCATAAGCCATCAGTCCTCCCAGATTGGTCACGTGCATTCCTATGATATTGCTTTCAAGGTCATGGATCATGGTTTTGTTGATATGATAGACCCCTTCCGATACCGGTTTCACCATCCCGCTCCGTCCCATGATCAATTCCATGCTATTCAGCGGAAAGTTGTTCTTTTCCAGTTCCTCCTTGATCAATTGCATCCGGTATTCCTTCTGGTCAAGCACCTTCTTAAACTGTGCCAGGTCTTCTTCCGAATGGGTAATATTCTTCATGAAAACCGGTTCAATATTGCGGTAAACCGCCACTTTGGTCTTGTGGATCTCCGGGTAAACAATGAGATTGAATTTTTGTGTCATGGGTTCATGGTTTCTCGGATTAAAGTTACAGAATAAAACGATAAGATGTAGGCGATGGAGGCGATCTATACGATGGAGGCGTTAGATCGTCCACATCGCCTTCATCGTTACATATTTCGCCTGTATTGCCCGCCCACATCAAACAGGGCGTTGGTAATCTGACCGATGGAAGCATATTTGGTGGCTTCCATGAGGGCCTCGAAGATGTTGTTGTTGGAAACCGCGGCATGCTGTAAAAGCCTGAGCTGCTCAGCTGCTTCCGTTTTCCATGTGTTGTGCAGATCCTCCAGCATCTGTATCTGGTATTCCTTTTCTTCCGTAGTCGCACGGATGACCTCACCCGGTATCACCGTATGGGATTCCCCGTCTTCAAGGAAAGTATTCACTCCTATAATCGGCATCTTCCCGGAGTGTTTCAGGTTCTCATAATAGAGCGATTCTTCCTGGATCTTACTGCGTTGATACATGGTTTCCATAGCCCCCAACACACCGCCGCGTTCGGTCAGCCTGTCAAATTCAGAAAGGATGGCCTCCTCCACCAGATCGGTTAATTCTTCGATGATAAAAGATCCCTGCAACGGATTCTGATTCTTGGCCAGCCCCAGTTCATGGTTAATAATCATCTGGATCGCGATGGCCCGCCTTACCGATTCTTCTGTCGGCGTGGTAATGGCTTCATCGTAGGCGTTGGTATGAAGCGAGTTACAATTATCATAGATGGCATACAGGGCCTGAAGGGTAGTGCGAATGTCGTTAAAGCCAATTTCCTGTGCATGCAATGAGCGGCCCGAGGTCTGGATATGGTATTTCAGCTTTTGTGATCTTTCATCCGCACCATATTTCAGCTTCATGGCCTTTGCCCAGATCAGCCGGGCGACTCGTCCAATGACCGCATATTCGGGATCGATACCATTGGAGAAGAAAAAGGAAAGGTTTGGCGCATATTTGTTAACATCCATACCCCGCGACTTATAGTATTCCACATAAGTGAATCCATTGGCAAGTGTGAAAGCCAGCTGACTTATAGGATTTGCACCGGCTTCGGCAATATGGTATCCCGAAATCGAAACACTGTAAAAATTGCGGACATAGTTATCAATAAAATATTCCTGGATATCTCCCATCAGCTTGAGTGAAAAGTCCGTTGAAAAAATGCAGGTATTTTGTGCCTGGTCTTCTTTAAGAATGTCGGCCTGCACCGTTCCACGGACTTTGCTCAGTGTATCTGCTTTGATCTTTTCGTATACATCCTTAGGAAGTACCATATCCCCGGTGACTCCCAGAAGCATGAGCCCGAGCCCGTCATTGCCTTTGGGAAGTTTACCCTGATAGGTGGGGCGTTTAGTCCCCTTTTTCTTATAAATCTCACTGATCTTCCCTTCAACCTCTTTTTCCAGATTATGCTCATGAATGTATTTCTCACATTGCTGGTCAATAGCGGCATTCATGAAATAGCCTACCAGTGTAGGCGCCGGTCCGTTGATCGTCATGGAAACCGAAGTTTTCGGATCAGCCAGGTCAAAACCGGAATATAACTTCTTCGCATCATCCAGGCAGGCGATGGAAACTCCCGAATTACCGATCTTCCCATAGATATCCGGACGCGTGGCAGGATCTTCCCCATACAAGGTTACCGAGTCAAATGCCGTAGAGAGCCGCTTGGCTGGCATGCCCAGCGAAACAAAGTGAAACCGGCGGTTGGTCCTTTCCGGGCCACCCTCACCGGCAAACATACGTGTCGGGTCCTCTCCTTCCCGTTTGAATGGGAATACCCCGGCGGCAAAAGGAAATTCGCCCGGTACATTCTCCTTCAACACCCATTTGAGTATTTCACCCCAGCTGGTGAACGCGGGCATGGCCACTTTGGGGATCATGG
>JARRQC010000063.1:21166-30542 GCA_037382165.1 bacterium
GTAACAGTTTATTTTGCGGATCCAGGTCGAGTTCAGTGCGATGATAGATCTCTTTTAATTTTTCAAGCGCTTTTTTATCGCCTGCCTTTTCGAGTTCTTCCATCGCTTGCCTGAGGCTGAACATTTTCTGGGCAATCTTACTCTGTTCTTCCACTTTTTTGTTGTATGCCCGCACCGTATCGGCGATTTCTGAAAGGTACCTTACCCTTCGGGGCGGAATGATATGGATCTTTTCAGGGACCTCACTCTCCTCCTGATGAACGGAATAGAAATCCACATCCGTTTTCTCTTTGATCTTTTTCAACAGATTGGTAAACAGGTGGTTCACCCCAGGATCATTGAACTGTGAGGCGGTGGTGCCAAAAACAGGCATCTCATCCACTTCCTGCTCAAAAAGCAGATGGTTCCGCTGATATTGCTTTCTGACATCCCGCAAGGCATCCATGGCACCGCGTTTATCGAATTTATTCAGGGCGATAATATCAGCAAAATCAAGCATGTCGATCTTCTCAAGTTGTGTCGAAGCACCATATTCCGGGGTCATCACATAAAGCGATACATCGCTGTGATCGATGATGGCAGTATCCGACTGCCCGATGCCGGAAGTTTCGAGGATGATGAGGTCAAAACCGGCGGCGTGTGCAATCATTTCTGCATCCTTCACATACTTGGATATCGAGAGGTTGGACTGGCGAGTGGCCAGTGAGCGCATAAAGACCTGCGGTGTATCGATGGCATTCATCCGGATACGGTCACCCAGTAGAGCACCACCAGATTTGCGTTTGGAGGGATCAACGGAAATGATAGCCATGGTTTTCTCCGGAAATTCACGGGTAACCGGCGCACTATTTCGTCGACAAGGGAGGACTTTCCGGCACCCCCCGTTCCGGTAATCCCGAGAACCGGTGATTTTTTGCTTTCGGCGATCTTCTCCAGTTCATCAAGGAGATCCGCCACCTGGTCACGATAATTCTCCGCTGCCGAGACCAGCCGGGCGATCTTAACATAATCTTTGCCAACAATATCTTCCGCCGTGACCTCAATTTTCTTGCCGGTCGGGAAATCGGACTTTTTCATCAGGTCATTGATCATGCCCTGCAATCCCATTTTCATTCCGTCATCAGGGGAATAGATCCGGTCAATACCGTATTCATGCAGTTCCTTGATCTCATCAGGCAGTATCACGCCCCCACCGCCGGCGAAGATCTTAATATGCCCGCATCCCTTGTCACGGAGCATATCATACATATACTTGAGAAATTCCATATGCCCACCCTGGTAGGAGGTGAGCGCGATGGCCTGTGCATCTTCCTGGATGGCTGCATTGACGATCTCGTGCACAGATCGGTTATGGCCCAGGTGAATCACTTCTGCGCCGCTGGCCTGGATAATGCGTCGCATGACATTAATGGCGGCATCATGACCGTCAAAAAGAGAAGCTGCCGTAACGATACGGATATGGTTTTTAGGCTTATAGATCTTTGGTGCCTGCATAACGAATTTGATTTTTGAAGAAAGACAAATATAGCGATTCTTGGGTTGAATCCATGCCCCTAACAACAGAATACAATCGTTTGCATGAAAGGGATGCTGCCAAATCGTTGGCTGGCAAGGCCGGAATTCCTTATCTTTAAACCACCAAAATCCAACCTTATGTTGAAACAAGTCTTGTTTGTCATCACCGTGATCATTACCCTGGGCATTTTTGCCTGGACGATGAACCGCATATTCAAATATTTCAGGTTTACCAAAAAGAAAAAGATCTCCGATTTCGGTGAGAGATTCTGGATTACCTTCAAGGTGGCTTTCCTGCAGGAGAAGATACTCCGCAAACCCTTGGTGGGCTTGATGCATGCGCTGGTATGGTGGGGCTTTATCGTTATCCTCTTCGGAAGTATTGAGATGATCATTGATGGTCTTTTCGGAACAGAAAAAATACTCAGTTTCCTGGGGCCTTTTTATAATTTCATGATGGCCAGCGGTGACATTTTTGCATTGATCATCGCCGTAGCAATAATCGCTTTTTTGATACGCCGGCTTTTCATGCATATCCATCGTTTCTACGGACCGGAGATGAAGCCCATTTCAAAAATGGATGCCAACCTGGCGTTAATGATGATCTTTTTACTCATGGTAAGCCTGCAGTTCATGAATGTAGACTACCTGCTGTGGACAAACGCAACCGGGGAAAAAGCGCATGGGATCTACCCGGTCAGTAAATGGCTTTCGTCCTACTATGTAGGCACTCCGGCTGAAAACGCCTGGATAGGCTACCAGGTCAACTGGTGGGCACACATACTGCTGATCTTCATCTTTGCCAATATACTTCCCTATTCCAAACATTTTCATGTGTTTATGTCTGTACCCAATGTCTTTGTCAGCAGGATAACGCCACTGGGCTACGTAGAAAATATGCCGAACATCACCAAAGAAGTGAAACTGATGATGGATCCGGATGCTGCTTTCGCGGATCCGCCGGAATCAACTACATGAATTCGCTCTCCTGCACAGAATGCGGACGATGCACTTCCGTCTGTCCCGCCAATATAACTGGTAAATTGTTATCCCCGCGGAAAGTGATGATGGACACCCGTGCCCGTATGAAAGAAAAAGGGCCGGGTATGATCAAAGCGGGTAAGGACTTTGATGATGGAAAACATTTGGTTTTCGATTACCTCAGCGAGGAAGAGTTGTGGGCATGTACGATGTGCAACGCCTGTGCCCAGGAATGTCCCGTGAATATCAACCAACCGTCGCTGATCCTGGATATGAGGAGGTACCTGGTGATGGAAGAGTCGAAGGCCCCCTCCGGACTGAATACCGCCTTTGCCAATATTGAAAACAATGGTGCACCCTGGCAGTTCTCGCCCGAAGACCGCATGCTCTGGGCCGATGGGCTGGATGTACCGCTAATGGCTGATAAGATGGCCGCCGGTGAAAATCCTGAATATCTGCTCTGGATAGGATCAGCCGGCGCTTTTGATGATCGTTACAAAAAAGTGACGCGGGAACTCGTCAAAGTGCTGAATCACCTGAAAGTGGATTATGCAGTACTTGGCACCGAGGAAACCGACAGCGGTGATGTGGCCCGCCGGGCCGGCAATGAAATGCTCTTCCAGATGCAGGCGATGATGAATGTAGAGATACTGAATGGTTATGAGGTCAGGAAGATCATTACTGCCGACCCGCATGATTTCAACACCCTGAAAAATGAATACCCGGAATTTGACGGGAAATACGAGGTAATCCATCATACCCAATTCCTTCAGCAGCAAATGGAAGAGAAGCAGCTGACTCTGAATGAGGAATTGAAGGAAAAAAAGATCGTTTTTCACGATCCCTGTTATCTTGGCCGTGGCAATGGAGAATACGACGCACCCCGAACTGTTCTGCAGGGACTTGCCGGCTCCACCCTGGAAATGGGACGAAACAGGAGTTTCGCCCTCTGCTGTGGTGCCGGGGGAGGCCAAATGTTTAAGGAAGCGGAACAAGGAGATAAGGAAGTTTTCATTGAACGTACGGAGGAAGCACTGAAAACCGGTTGCGACATCATTGCCACAGCATGTCCTTTCTGCATGGTGATGATGACAGACGGTATCAAGTATACGAACCGGGAAGAAACGGTTAAAAACTATGACATCGCTGAACTGGTCAGCATGAGCCTTGGACTGTAATCCGCTTCGTGAAAAAGTTGAAATCCCAACCCATCCGATCCGGATAAATATGCCGGGGTATTTTCAACAGCCCCATATGGTTCAGTGTGGTTCTGCATCCTTCTGACAGCAGGCTGGTAAACGGTCATGCGCTTTCTGGTCTGCCACCATATCATCCGCATCGTAACCTATTTCAGTAATGGCTTTCTTTAACCCTTCAACCGTGTTTTTGTCCCTTCTGTAAACGATCATCAGCTTCTTGGTTTCCATATCCAGTTCGATTGCTTTCACCCCCTTTTCAAAGGCCATATCATGCTCAAGACGTTCCTTGCACATGTTGCATACGGCGGAGGTTTGAATGTAGACCGTGTCTGTCTTAGATTCCTTTGCCAGGGCCGATTCATCATAGAAAGTGCTAACCGAAAGATCGTCTTTATTTTCCAGTTCATTTGCACTTACAAAGCCAAATATCATCAATGAGATGATCGATAAAACTACTTTATTCATGTTTTTATTATTTAAGATTGATTCTGATTCCTGCATATATTTTGATTCCCATAATGGGTCCCCATACCAGGGTGGCATCGAAATAATCACCAAACGGATCCCTCGGCGAAATGATCGGGGTTTCCTGCCTGTAATTCGTCAGGTTCTCGCCATGATCACGTATACAGGGGAACGTGAAGGCTGCTGGTATGCTTCCGGGTAGAAGCTTGTATTCGGCAGCCTGGCATCACCGTTCAGCTGCGTGTTAAGGTCAAACTGCCACTTGTTGAGGTTGGTGGCATACGATAATGATAATAATCCCTTATAGCGGTTCACCATATCCTTCTCCATCAGTTGGCCGCCCAGGGTGGTTTTCACATCATTGTACCTGAATGCCAGCAATACATCGAAATTCTTGAAAGCTTCCCATCTTATCTCAGCCTGGATACTGGTGGAAAATGACCTTCCGTCCAGATTTGAGATATAAATATAGTGAGGGTAGGTATCCCTGTTGACCACCGCCTGATTCTGGAAATTGGTATAAAAGATATCAAATCCAAAAACCAGCTCCCTGTCCTCCATGGGTAAAAAGTGGTTATAACTAAAACCAAAATTCCAGGCTGATTCAATATCCAGGCGCTCTCCAACGTAAATTTTCCGGGAAGTGGCAAAGAGTCCGATATTTTCCGCGATCACATTGGCGGAATGATATCCTTTTCCTGCACTGGCCCTGAAAATATTGCGCTCATCAAACGAGTACCTGACATTCAGCCTTGGGGTGAGGAGCAGTCCGAAAATATTATGCAGATCACCACGAATACCGGCAATGACATTCAATTTCTTTCCGTCGGAATAAGTATACTGGAAGAACGCGCCCGGCACGCTTTCCGTCCTGTTGAAGGCACTGTCGTTTAACAATTCCTGATAGCTGTCATAGAGATAACTGACCCCGGCGGTGTATTTGTGATTTATGGTACCGATATAGGATTGAAAGATCAGATTACCATAATAGGAAGTTTCGGTTGCATTGTAATCATTCAATCCGAAGAATGAGCGTTGACGGTGCGTAACGAATTGATTTTGAAATCCTATGCTGGTGAAATCCCTGTTCTTCAATATATAGCCCAGCTTGAGGTCTGCTTCAAAACGGTCGGTATTTACCCCGAGTCCATATCCATTCTCTTCCGTACGTTCTGCGTTGGGATTGAAAAAGACCTGTCCGCCCCTTCTCTCCTCTGTAAGGTATTTTGCACCGAATCCCAGGTGAATGTTAGTTGTGCTGTAATTCCAGCGGTTATAGACATTGAGCTGGGTAACCAGGGGCATATCTAGAAAACTGTCATCGTTCCTGTCATGCTTGATACTGTTGTTGGATACATGAGCAAGCAACATGGTACTCCAATTTTCATTGATTCGTATCCGGCCGTTTGCATTGACTTCAATACGTCCGAAGCTGTTACCATAAAGGTTCAGGAAAAATATATCGCTTTTGGCGGGTTTTTTCAATTCCAGGTTGATCTGTCCGGTGATGGACTCATAACCATTGATCACCGATGAGGATCCCTTGGAAACCTGTATGGATTCCAACCAATCACCCGGATAATAACCCAGGCCGAAAGGTTGTGCAAGTCCGCGGAGATTGGGGATATTTTCCTGCATGATCTGAGTATATCTTCCGGCCAGGCCAAGCATTTCAATCTGTTTGGCGCCTGTAATGGCATCCGAAAAACTAATGCTCACCGTGGCGCTGTTCTCAAAGCTTTCGGAAAGATTGCAGCAGGCAGCCTGTTTCAGGCCTTCCCCTGTTATTGATTCTATGGATTGGGTGGAAACCCTCGAAATATATCCTCCTTTCTGGCGCGAAGCAATCTCTACCTCCTTGAGGGTGGCTTTTTCTTTCAGGATTACTTCCAATTGTTCACCGTGCAGATTATGGATGGCAAGGGTATCATTCTGGTAGCCCACAAAACTGATAATGACCTGTGGATTGTAAGCTTTATCGATATTCAGAAAGAAGTATCCGGTTTCATCGGTAACCGTCCCGTTGGCAGAATTGGCCTGGTAAACATTGGCCCCTATCAGCGGTGACTTGTTCTCTTCCAGTATTTCATATACATGGCCCCTTATTTGCTGGGCGTTGAGATAAGTTATGGTAATCAGGGAAAGAATATATGTTAATAGTGATCTTTTCATTTCCTTAAGATTTAATGCAATAATGACCCACATAAGATGTAAGTCACCGGTAATTTTTACCGGCAAAAGTCAGGGAGTGAAAAAATCAGCTAAGCGGAGGGGCTATCCTTTGACAGTGGTATAGCCTATACAGTAGTGGGGGTGGCTTTTCTATCTCGGGGACAGGGACAATGTAGTTTGATGTATATTCTTCCAAATCAGTCAGATCATCTGAAAAAATCGGCATGAAAAGAAAAATATCCTGCGGAAACTGCTCTTGCTGAGACTGCAGAAAAGATGTGGCCAGCCTGAAATAGTTAAGATGAGTGACACAACACGTCCCTTCTTCTGGGCCGCTATGGCATACATTTACTTCCTCAGGCTCCGGCATGCTGCAACAATCATGCGACTTTTCCTGCTTCGATGCAGGTTTCGCAGAACAGCAATCATCTATGGCAACCAAACTACGCTGTACTTCATGATGCTTACACTCATGTGTAAAATAGGTGATTCCGGTGGTACTGACCATGAAAGCGATCATGGTTAGAAATGCCAGGAAACCCGTAGCTATATTTTTAATTTTCTGCACCATGGCTGAATAACAACGACAAATTTATACATAATCATTGAAATGAATTGTAGAGGTATTCTTAAAACCATAATTACCAATAACAAATTATTGCTATAAGCCGTTCATTTATGCCCGTAAATCCACACAAAATACCTATTTTTGATAGTAGAAACAAAACCAGAATTATGGAATACAAGATATTGAAAACCGACTACCGGGATAATATCGCCATTGTTACCATTGACCGGCCTGAAGCGATGAATGCGCTGAACACAAGATTCTTTCATGAGATGGATGATATAGTGTCCGTGATCAATGACCGGGAAGACATTCGCGCCATGATCATCACAGGTTCGGGAAAGGCTTTTGTAGCCGGTGCAGATATTGCCGAGATGGTGGATAAGGATGGAGAAGGCGGAGAGGCTTTTTCACGGCTTGGTCAGCGTACATTTTCCAGTTTCGGAAAGATGAAGATCCCCGTTATCGCGGCAATAAACGGTTTTGCCCTTGGCGGCGGTCTGGAACTGGCCATGGGATGCGATTTTCGCATCGCCAGTTCCAGGGCTAAATTTGGCCAGCCGGAAGTCAACCTCGGACTCATTCCCGGTTATGCCGGTACCCAAAGATTACCCCGGCTGGTAGGTATGGGCGATGCTTTGTATATGCTGATGACAGGTGATATGATCAGTGCCGAGGATGCATTGCGGATACGCCTGGTGCAAAAGGTCGTCGAACCGGAAGCCCTGATGGACACTGTGATGGAAATGGCAAAGAATATAGCCGGCAAAGGTCCCGAGGCCATCGAAAAGGTAAAAAAGGTAGTGCGGATCGGACGTGAGATGAGCCGTAATTATGGGGAAGAGCTTGAAAGCGAAGAATTCGGCTCACTTTTCGGAGAAGGAAATGAAGGCAGAGAAGGTATGCAGGCCTTTCTGGAAAAACGGAAACCAAACTGGTGATCAATTACGGATGATATCAATCCACGGTAAAATGTCTTAATCATCAATGATAATCTCCGGAAAAAAATTAATCAATAACGTACTGATTCATGTTCCCAAAACCCAAAACTCACCTCCCCCTCCTCCGGACTCAAGACTAATGACCAATAACCAATGACTTAAATTATCCCAAACCAATAAAAAATCATGACCTATCAAGAAAGATTACAGAATGTTACCGTGCTGGGATCAGCGGGGAAAATGGGTAGCGGTATCTTGTTACTCACTGCGGTCGAAATGGCAGACCTTTCCCTTCAGCCGGAAAACAAGGACAAGACCTTCGTGCTGAATGCCATCGATGTGTCGCCATCAGGACTCCAGGGTCTGATGAAATACCTGCGTGCTCAAGTCCGCAAGATCGCTGAAAAGAAAACGGTTTTGTTGCGCAAAATGTATGCTGACCGGGATGACCTGGTAGAAAATTTTGACATTATCGATGAATATATTTTCGATGTGATGAACATTGTCAGGCCATCCACCAACCTGGAAGCAGCTTATGAATCTAACCTCGTCTTTGAAGCCATCATCGAGAACAAGGACCTGAAGGTTAAATTACTTTCGCAGATCAATGAAAACAGTAGGGCTAATCCGTGGTTCTTTACAAATACCTCATCCGTTCCTATCAACATACTGGAAAGCGGAGCAGGACTGAAAGGTAAGATCCTCGGATTTCATTTTTACAATCCACCTGCCGTGCAGCGGCTGGTAGAATTGATCACCACCGGCCATACGAAAGATGAATTACGGGACTTTGCGCTCGAATATGCCAAGCGGCTCAAAAAGGTCATCGTTCCTTCGAATGACCATGCCGGGTTTATCGGAAACGGACACTTCATGCGTGACGCCATCCATGGATTGACCGAGGCCGAAACCCTCTCAAAAGAAAAAAACATCCCGCTATACCAGGGGATATATATGATCAACAAAGTATCCCAGGAATACCTGGTAAGACCCATGGGTATCTTTCAGTTGATCGATTACGTGGGAATTGATGTGGTTAGCTTTATCATGAGTGTGATGAATCCGCATCATGAGGATGAGGAGATCAGCCATCACCTGCTGGATAAAATGCTTGAACAAGATGTAAAAGGCGGACAGTTCTCCAGCGGGGCACAGAAAGACGGTTTCTTCAAATACAAAGGGGGAAAACTTGTGGCCATCTGGGATATCCATAAACAGGAATATGTTGACATGGATAATTTTAAAGAGCAATGTGATGAGATGCTGGGGGCCCTGCCCGATTCAGCCGTCGCCTGGAAGAATATCCTGAGGAACAAGAGAAAAGAAGATCTTCTGGCCGCGTTCTTTGATGACCTTAAAAACTCCGATGAGCTGGGGGCTAAACTTGCGGTTAAGTATGGCAGAAAGTCAAAACAGATTGGTAAAGAGCTGGTCAGCCGCAAAGTAGCCCATCATACTGATGATGTGAATACCGTCATGCTCACCGGGTTTTTCCATGCCTACGGACCGGTAAACAATTTCTTCGATTAAAAAAT
>JARRQC010000063.1:30605-39561 GCA_037382165.1 bacterium
GAAAAAAGATATATATGACTGCCGGTTACAATACCGTCTCATTGGGAACCGGCCGAAGGGAATTTCATCCCAAAAAACCCCGCCCCGGTATTGAACACTATATCACCGAAGCAGGAAAGGGTGTTTTGGAGCAGATAGGCGGCCCGGATCATGTCGATGAATCGGTGATCGGCAACTTTATGGCTCCGCGCTTCAACAAACAGGCGAACCTTCCCGGTTTTATCCCCATGATAGACAACAGGCTGGAATACAAACCGGCCATCAGTGTCGAAGGGGCCTGCGGTTCCGGTGGACTGGCGCTGATGTACGGTCTTCGTGCTGTCCTCGCCGAGACTGCCGATGTTGTGTTGACGATCGGTGTGGAAGTGCAAAATACGGTGAAAGCCATTTATGGTGCTGATATTCTTGCCGGTGCAGGCTGGTACCAGAAGAGAAAACAGGGTCATGCTTATTTCTTTCCCGGACAGTTCAGTGACCGGGCCGGTGCCTACTACGAGAAATATGGTTATGACGAAGCCAGAGCTGGTATGGCCAAATGGTATGCCAATGCGATTGAAAATGCCCGGCTGGATGAGACAGCGCAGGAGCACCACAACACCACCCCCGACCCTGAAGCTGTAGCATTGAAGATGAAACCCAATGGAGCTGCCTTCGTGGATCACCTTACTGTTCTGGACTGTTCAAAGGTTTCAGATGGCGCATCCGGTATTGCTATCTGCTCGGAAGAAGGCCTCAAACGGATGGGTATCGAGAAGAAGGATGCTGTCGAGGTGATGGGGTTTGGTCAGGTGATCAGAAATATCTCCGAGGACCCGGCTGATCCCACAGAATTGAGTACCATTAAAAAAGCAGCGAAGCAAGCCATGGAAAATGCAGGCGTAACCATTGACCAGATCGGAACAGTTGAAACCCATGATTGTTTCTCCATTGCCGGAATCCTCGCCGTTGAAGCCTTGGGACTGGCTCCCAGGGGAAAAGGGGCAAAATGGGTTGCTGATGGAAATACCTCCAGGAAGGGGAAAATGCCCATGAATACTACTGGAGGTCTGATCGGATGGGGACATCCCACCGGCGCAACCGGCGTTCACCAGGCAGTTACCGTCTGGCAACAGCTGACCGGTAAGGCGGGAAAAGCACAACTGGAGATACCCGGTGACCGTCCCTACGCCATGTCGATCAATATGGGAGGCGATGATGTCACCGTGGTGGCCATCGTTTATAAACAGGGATGACAAGGATCAATCCCTTTATGGACCAAAATAAAAAGAGGCTGACCTTTTCGGGACAGCCTCTTTTTTTCTTTTTATGGTTTTACTATCGTTTGTGCATTTTTTCCACACGGGCTCCCCTTTCGGTATCGAGCCTGACCAGGTAAATGCCACGCTGCAGCGACTGTACGTCAACGACAACCTTGAGATCATTGGCAGGTACTGTAAGTATCTGTTTACCGGTCAGGTCAAAAATACTCACCCGCTGGATCCTGCTTTCTGCTTCCAGGGTAACTTTATCTATAGCCGGATTGGGATAAAGACTGAATGATGCCTCGTCATTATCTCCGATGCTGGCCAGGGTTGCACTGTATACAACGGTCATCTTGACAAATACATCTTCGTCATTTGCATCGAAAAATTCATATTCCACAGTGGATGCACCCCAAATACCGTTCGGCAGGTAGTGCCCTGAAAAGTATTCATCAGGGGAAGATGCTCCCGCACCAAGTGTGTAAAACTGAGGTGATTCATCAGTATTTGGCGGATAGCAAAGACCCCAGCAAAACTGGCTTAAAGTACCTTCCTGCATTTCAACCTGGGTACGCTTGACTTTAATATCGCGGCTCTGAGACGTATTGTTGGTTACAATAGCATGAGCAACAATCTCGGCATCAAATTGCGAACCAAAAACATAGACAGTTCCTTCAATAGGCTCTCCTTCCCAGGTCAGTGTCAATTCTTCCTGTGCACGTAGCATGCCGGATACCAGGAAAAAAGCAAAAAATAAAATTGTAATCCTTTTCATAAGCCCTAATTTTTTTACAAATATACGTAAGATATACATTATATAAATTTTTTCAATACGGGCGCCTTATACCATGTGCACCTTCTAAATTATAAATACCGGATTTGAGTTGACCCGCAGCCAGTTTAATCCGGCTTTGATACTTTGTAATTTTATGTATTTCAGTATAATAGTATAAATTTTCATAAACCGGCTCACCCTTTCAGGATGGTAACCAGTACCGAGCGTGTTGACCTGGGTCCGTCAAATTCACAGAGAAAGATATTCTGCCAGGTAGAAAGTCCCAATTTCCCTCCCAGAAGGGGTATGGATTCCGACGGTCCAACAATTCCCGCCTTCAGGTGCGCATCGCCATTCCCGTCCTGCCGGTCATGCAGCCAGACACCACGCGGGATCATTTTTCTCAACAGGTTCACTACATCCGTTTGTACGGATTGATCCCAGTTTTCCTGGATCATGATGGCAGCCGTGGCACCCTGGTCATATACATTTACCAGGCCATCCCGGATGCCGGAATGCTTTACCAGCGATTCAACTTTTGCTGTTATATCATAGAGCCCTTCCCGGCTGTCCGTTGCTAAATGAATGATTTCCTGCATGACAAAAAATAAATTAATAACAAATTGTGACCCTTGCATTATTTGATTGTCATTATATTGCGTTGAAGGTCACAGATGCGCTAAACCGTGCAGACAGATATACACAAAGATATAATAGAAAACAGCAAAAAGGGAAACAGTAAAGCCCAGTATAAGCTGTACCAATAATACGCGAAAGCCATGTATAATACTTGTTACCGTATGATGAACAGTGAAATGGAAGCCGAAGATATGTTGCAGGAGGCTTTTACGGAAGCCTTTATGAAACTGGACAGTTTCCGCTATGAATCAACGTTTGGTGCCTGGCTGAAGCGGATTGTGATCAATAAGTGTATCAATGAGATCAAACGCCGGAAGGCGAATTTAAATTTTGTGGAAGACATCGCCATTTATGCCGAAAGGAAAGAGGATGAGGATTCCCAGGCTGAGTTGAGTGTTGCAGAAATCAAAAATGCCATGCGTGAATTACCGGATGGAAGTCGCGTCATTTTTTCCCTGTACCTGCTGGAAGGCTATGATCACAGGGAAATATCCCAGATCCTCAATGTGAGTGAATCCAATTCAAAATCGCAGTACATGCGTGCCAAAAGAAAAGTTAAAGCTATCCTGGAAGGAGGAATGAGAAATGAGTAATGATAAACTGGAACGATTCGTTATTGATCATCATGATGAATTCGATGACCTGGAGCCCAATCCTGCCGTTTGGGACCGGATCCAAAAAAGAGCACCGGTAAAACAGTCGCCTGACTGGACCCGGATTTTATGGAGGGCAGCGGCCATTGCCGTAATCTTCGTCTCCTCATTTATTTTCATCGATTACCTGGTCGACAGGGATCGCACAGATACTCTTGCCGAATCGGTATCAGAAGAACCGGAAGTGAATGCCATCTACCAGGAGCTGATGGAAGCGGAATTCTATTACAGTTCACAAATCGAACAGCGCAGGGAAGAGTTTTACCAGCTCGCCGGCAACAATCCTGAGCTGCGGGAAGAGATCAACATGGAATTGTCAGACCTGGATAACATTTTTCTTGAGTTGAAAGAGGATTTGAACGACAATGCAGATAACGAGGAAGTTGTTGTAGCCATGATTCAGAATTACAGGCTGAAACTGGAGATCCTTGAACAGATCTTACATCAGCTGCAGTCAGCAAATGAAAAAAACAAAAGCCATGAAGAAGATAGCGTCATTATGTAGTCTGTTACTGATAGTATTGCTTTTTAGCAATAATATGGGTTTCAGCCAGACGATTGAAAAAAGCCGGTCATATACCGAGACTTTTAAGACGGGGCCGGAAACCGAAATCGAGATCATCAACAAATATGGTGATATCCACCTGATACCATGGAAGAAGGATTCGGTCAGGTTCGAGATTGAGGTGATGGTTCGGGGAACCAAGCAATCAAAAGTGGATAAATCCTACGATTACATTGAAATAGACTTCAAAGACACCAAATATTACGTTATTGCCCAAACCCTTTTCGCCGGTAAAAGCAGTTTCTGGAGCGATGTCTCAGACCTTACGGGCGCGATCTTTAACAGCGGCACGAAAACGAAAATCGATTATACCGTTTACCTGCCTGCCCGTGCTACCCTGAAAGTGACAAATAAATACGGGAATATTTATACAACAAACCATACCGGTAAGGTAGAACTCAGACTTTCCAACGGGGATTTGAAAGCACACCACTTTGCCGGTCCTGTAAGTATTGAGAGTGAATTCGGAGATATAAATGTCAAAAAGATCGATGACGGCATCCTGGCGATCAACTACGGGGAATGTTTTATTGAGGAGGCTGGCAAGATCAGTCTTACCGGTAAATCATCGGAATTCCATATTGACAATGCTACTACACTGAATATGGATTCCCGTCGTGACAAATTATTTTTAGGCAGTGTAGACAAGCTATCCGGCAGTACCAACTTCAGCCTCCTGGAGCTGGAAGAAGTCGCAGAATCGCTGGTGTTGAATGCAAAATACGGAGATATTGATATTTCCGGTTTTTCTGACAAATTGCAATCTTTCAGTATCTGGACCAATGACACAGACCTGACCCTTCATTTTACAGATGATAAACAATATGAAATGGACATCAAGGTTGACGACCGCACCCAGGTATTATATTCTGCTGACATCACCAACATCACCTCCCGGGAATTGGGTGGAGAAGATAACCTGATCCAGGTAGATTGTATCGTAGGAAAAGACAAAAAACTTTCCAAACGATTGGAGATCAATGCAAATGGCGGATCTATCTCACTGAAACTAAAATAAAATCATCAAAACTGTAACCCTCCTCCTTTTTATCTGTCCTTGATTACAGACACATTAAAAAAGCAAAATGAAAACAAGATTCACCATACTGACCGTTATCCTGCTTGTTGCCATGCTTTGGTCCGCAGGTTGTCGTAAGTATCCCCGTATCGTAGGGAACAACCAGGTTGAAATAGAAAACAGGACACTGGTCTCGTTCGACCGGATCAAAAATGAAGGCACTTTTAATGTCTATATCAGGCATGATTCGGTGCACAGGGCTTCAATAGAGGCTGAGTCAAACCTTATCCCGCACATCCGGACCCTCGTTGAAGGCAATACGCTTGTTATCGATACCCGGGAAAACCTCAAGAACAATTATAGCATGAACGTATATGTCACCGCCCCGATCATCCGGGGAGCTGCCCTCAGCGGTTCCGGATATATCCTGTTGGATAGTCTATTTACGGACTATATGGAAGTTGAGATCTCCGGTTCGGGAGAGATCGAAGGGTATATGGATGCTGACATGTCGCTTGCGCGTATCAGCGGATCCGGTAACATTTACCTGGATTGTTACACGCAATCTCTTGACGCCAGGATATCTGGATCAGGGAACCTGGACATTGTCGGCTTCGGTGACAACAACAAATTGACCATCAGCGGCTCCGGGCAGATTCGCTCCTATAACTTCGAACAAAACCATTGCGAAGCCAGGATCAGCGGTTCCGGCGATATGTTTCTGAATGTCATGGAGAGCCTTAAAGTGGACATTTCAGGCAGCGGTTCCATATATTATATCGGTGACCCGGCACTGAACATCTCAATTACCGGCTCAGGAAACGTATACAAACAGTAACTTTCCACGAATTCTGTTATGAAAAAAACAATTCTCATATTACTTATTACACTGTTTACTATTTCCCTTTACTCACAGACCTATGAAAAACAGGTAGGGCTCAGACTGGGATACACCTCCGGTATTACCGGGAAAATCATCAAAAATGACCGGACAGCCATAGAAGGGATCCTTGGATTCCGCAATGGAGGCATCCAGGTGATTGGCCTGCTGGAGTCCTATCACCCATTGATCAAAACCAATACGCAAAGGTGGATGATGTACTTCGGAGGAGGAGGACACCTTGGCTATGTGAATGGATACAACCGGGTCAGGCGGTGGAGCAATACCAGCGGTTATTATTATGAAGAGCAAAGAACAGTCGGACCCGTGCTGGGTATGGATGGTGTCATAGGCAGCGAATATACTTTCAGCAAGGTACCGGTTACCTTATCCGTTGAATTCAAACCTTATGTCGAATGGCAGAATTTCAACCGTTTTGTTGCAAACTTCTGGGATTTTGGATTCGGTATAAAATATAGTTTCAAAAACAAGTAAAACAAATAAAGATCATGAAAACAAAATCAATTCTAACCCTACTGATCGCCTTTTTTAGCATGGCTTACCTGCAGGCCCAACAAGGTGATGAAGAGATGAAAATGCTTTTCAACAAGAAAGAAAAGGAAAAAACTGAGAAACAGAAAATGGCCAACGGCGGCTACGGTTCGTTTAGTGTAGGCTATACACAGATAGACGGGCAGGACGCCATGGTCATCGGCGGAAGGGCTGCCTGGGTGGCCAACCATCGTTTTGCGCTGGGTATTGCCGGTCGTGGGTTCTTCAACAATTTCAGTGAAGACCGGTATTACGATCCGAATTATAATCCCAACTATGATCCAAATTATTCATTGGCCGGAGGTTATGGTGGTATATTTGTTGAACCTATCGTTGCCTGGAGTTATCCGGTACATGTTTCATTCCCCATACTGATCGGGGCAGGTGGTGTGGCAGCCACCCCTTCGAGCTGGAAATACGTTGATCAGTACAACAATTATTACTACAGTACGGATGCATTCTTTGTCCTGGAACCCGGTGTGGATCTTGAGTTCAATATTACCAAATTCTTTAAGATAGCACTAGGCGGTAGTTACCGGTATACAAGTGATATCTATGTACAGCACAAATACCTTAATGATAGTGATGAAACGGTTTATAAAACCGTCGCAAAGGATGCGCTGAGGAATTTCAACGTGGATATTTCCTTTAAGTTTGGATGGTTTTAATCTAGAGGAAAGACCTTATATCTTAGACCTGAGACTTGAGAAGGGGGAGAAGTAGTTTATACTATTTTGTAACCATTCCTCAGGACTCAGGTCTTCTTGTTTATTAAGAAGTATAATATCCTCAACCCCTTCAAGACATTCAAATGTAGCGATTGCACGATGCAGACGATGTAATGATATAACGAGGGTAATGAAAGCGTTTCTTAAAGACTGCTCTCCTCATGACTCAGGACTCCAGAACCCGGGACTCCAGGACCAAGAACCACAGACTAAAAGAGCATCCTTTCTCTTCTCCTATTTAGCTGATTGATATTTTGTATTTTAGCTTAAGCCATTCAAACCAACTTATAAAATCAAGATATTATGAGTAAGAAAAAATTTGCAGTAGTCCTTTCCGGGTCCGGTGTTTATGACGGGGCTGAGATTCACGAAGCCACCCTCACCATGCTGGCCATCATGAAACAGGGAGCCAGCTATCAGTGTTTTGCACCGGATATACCCCAGCATCATGTCATAAATCACCTAACAGGGGAGGAAATGGATGAAACCAGGAATGTGCTGGTTGAATCAGCCCGGATTGCACGCGGAGATATCAACCCCGTGTCTGAATTCGATGGGAATGCTTACGATGCCCTTATTTTCCCGGGCGGTTTTGGAGCTGCGAAAAATTTATCTACTGTCGCTTTCAAAGGACCGGACGCAGAAGTCAATCCTGAAGTTGAAAAAGCGGTCAGGCAAATGCTTGACCTGGGTAAACCCATTGGGGCACTTTGTATTTCTCCTGCATTTATTGCGAAGATCATCGGGAACCATGTCGAGTTGACCATTGGCAGCGATCCGGGAACCGCAGATGCAATCCTTGCAATGGGGGCTAAGCATATCAACACCTCTCATGGTGAAGTGGTCATCGACAAAAAGTTCAAAGTGTTCACTACCCCATGTTACATGCTGGATGCAACCATCGTGGATATCGACAAAGGTGCCAAAAATGTGGTCCGGGCGATGATGGAGGAGATGGGAAAGTGATAAGGACAACAATTGTGATTCAATAGTCATTCGTGGTCATTTGGTAGTCAGACAATGGGAAATTTAGTGGACAATCGATCTTAATATGCTGATTGTTCATAGGTTAAAAAGAGTTATGTGAAATAAATAGATAGTCGATTACATTAAAGATGATATTGAACTACCCCGCCGATCCATAGTAATTCCCTTGGGTCAAACAATGGATTATCGAATGGAATAAGTATTTCAAACCAAGGTTCAGGAAATAGAACCCTTGTCCACCAAAAGGCGGATTTAAACTTTACAGTCAAACAACCCACGTGAAAGAAAATAATGGTTATTTTTTACTAACCAAAACCAAATTAAGATGTAACTTGAAGAATTCAAAGTCTATCAATTATCCATGGATCTTGCTGAAAAAGTATACAATGAAGTAATCAAGTGGGATAAATTCTCGCTAAACACCATCGGCAAACAGCTGGTAAGGTCAATTGATTCTGTTGCAGTGAACCTAAGCGAAGGATTTGGGCGATACCATTTTAAGGAAAGAAAACATTTTACTTATTATTCCAGGGGCTCACTCTATGAATCAAAAACATGGATCACAAAAGCCCGGAACAGAGGGCTGTTCGATGAAACAAAATACCTATACCTGATCAAGAGCATAGATGACCTGGGTGTACGTCTCAAAAACTTCATTCATTCCATCGGATCATCCGGGCGAACTACTCGCCAATAATCAAGATCAAGTTGTAGACTTCAAACCAATGAAAAAACAATTTCACTAACTATGTAAAACAACCTGTAAATACCAACCAATAGCCAAAGAATAACCAAAAATGATACTAAATGACAATCGAATGACTATTAAATGACTATTGAATCACAATCGAATGACCATGAATTACATCCAAATCACTACCCATGACGGGTGAAGCCCCAATGACCACGAATGACCAC
>JARRQC010000064.1:0-8882 GCA_037382165.1 bacterium
TCCCCTGGATATGGATGGCCGACGGCCCGCATGGTGTGAGAAAGGCCCCGGAAACTTATGAATGGGGCTACGGAAACCAGCATCCTGCCACCTGTTTTCCTACCGCTTCAGCGCTGGCAGCAACCTGGGATACAGAATTGATATACCAGGTAGGACAGAAACTGGGCGATGAATGCCAGGCGCTGGGTGTAAACATCCTTCTCGGGCCCGGGGTAAATATTAAAAGGTCCCCGCTGGGAGGTCGGAATTTTGAGTATTTCTCCGAAGACCCGATGCTGGCCGGTAAGATGGGCGCTGCTTTTATCAATGGGGTGCAAGACCGGGGCGTGGGCACCTCTCTCAAACATTATGTCGCCAATAACGTAGAGACCAGGCGAATGCATATCAACTCGGATGTCGACAACCGGACATTGCACGAAATCTACCTCAGACCTTTTGAAATCGCTGTCAAAGAATCGAAACCATGGACAGTGATGGCCTGTTACAATCGCGTGCAGGGAACTTATGGAACGCAATCTCCTTACCTGCTGACGGAAATCCTGCGGGATCAATGGGGATTCGAAGGCATTGTGATCTCGGACTGGGAAGCGGTTGTTGACCGTGTGGAAGCCCTGAAGGCAGGCATGCATGTCCAGATGCCCGGGCATGAGGTTCCCTTTACGGATCAATTGATCGTGGAAGCCGTTCAGAACGGTAACCTGGATGAAAAGGTGCTGGATGATATCGTTACGGATATCCTCACCATTGTATACACGGCAAAGGAACAGGAGAAAAAGGGTGTCGAAATGGATGAAGATGCCCATCACGCTTTTGCGCGGCAGGTGGCTGCCGAAGCGATCACCCTTCTAAAAAATGACGATGATGTTCTGCCCATCAACAAAAAGAAATACAAAAAAGTGGCGATCATTGGTGAGTTTGCAGCCTCCCCGCGCTATCAGGGGAATGGTAGTTCAGAAGTGAAACCCACCCGGCTCGATGCGGCACTGGATGTCATCACGGAAGAATATGGCAAAACCTTCATCATTACTTACGCCCGGGGATATAACCTGAAAGATGACAATGATTTCTCCCAGATCGAAGAGGCTGCTGACCTGGCAGCAAATTCCGACATTGCCCTGGTCTTTGCGGGGCTGCCTCTGCATTATGAATCGGAAGGCATTGACCGGACCCATATTGATATGCCTGAGGCCCATAACCGGTTGATTGCGGAAATACAAAAAAATCAAGAGAATACCGTGGTTGTGCTGACCAATGGAAGCGCCATCGCCATGCCTTGGGCAGATGAGGTCAGCGGCATCGTGGAAACCTGGCTGGGAGGTCAGGCGGGAGCCGGGGCTGTCGCGGATGTCCTTTTCGGTAAAGTCAATCCCTCCGGGAAGCTGGCAGAAACCTTCCCTTACAGACTTGAAGACTCACCTGCTTACCTCAACTTTCCGGGTGAGGAGGGCGATGTGCTTTATGGCGAAAGGATGTTCGTCGGTTACCGGTATTATGACTCGAGAAAGATTGAGCCTATGTTTCCCTTCGGATTTGGCCTGTCTTATACCACTTTCGAATACAGCGGCCTGAAACTATCAAACAGCAATCCCAATGATGAATCCGGCCTCACCGTAAGCTTCAGGGTAAAGAATACCGGAGAGGTGGAAGGAAAGGAGGTTGTCCAGCTTTATGTTCGTGTTGTTGAAAGCTCACTTCAACGACCGGTTAAGGAGCTGAAAGGATTTGAAAAAATCGAACTGGCACCCGGTGAAGAAAAGGAGGTTAAACTGAACCTCAGCGGGCGGGATTTTTCCTACTATGATTCCCACCGGAAGATGTGGATTGCTGAAAGTGGTGAATTCGAGATCATGATCGGGGCATCCTCCGCCGATATCAGGCTGTCGGAGACCATCACACTGCAATCGACGCAAAAAGTCCCGCTGGCCTTTGATGAATATACTTTTCTCGAGGAATTCTGGGCGCATGAATCCACAAGGCAGATGATCATTGACCTCATTCCCAATGCCCTTAAAACCCTCAATACCGAAAACAAGCCGATGGATGAGTTTCAGTTCGATCACTTTATCGGGGCGCAACCGGTGATCAAGCTGCCCTATTTCTCAGGGGGCGAGGCCTCCTATGAGGATATAATGGAACTGGTAGAGAAAACCAGGAACCTGACCTACACTCCCTGATTCGATATCACTGTTCATTGAATGAAGGAATAGGACATGACCACCGGAGAAAATGTGGACAATAAGGATTAATTCAGTATCATATGAAAATGAGCACTTTCGTTTTACGGATCACTGCATCACATACCGTCACCTATTTTCTGGCCGGTCTCGTTGCGATGTCTCTCCTAAAATATGATGAGCTTTTTTCAAGCGGTTCATTATCCCATATGAGAAGCACCGATTCGGTATGGATCGCTGCAGGTCCCGCTTTGCAGATTATTCGCGGATTCTTTCTCGGGATCAGCTTGTATCCGTTTCGTTCTGTATTCCTCGAAACGAAGTTTGGGTGGGGGAAGTTCTGGTTCCTGATATTCGGCCTGACCTACCTTTTTACTTTTGCTGCGGCAGTTGGCTCGTTTGAAGGGTTTATCTATACCAACTATCCCATCAGGGTTCATTTACTCGGCCTGCCTGAAGTGCTGCTGTACGTTTCGCTGTTCACCATTATGCTGTGGGCATGGTATAAGAAACCGGTGAAGGCTTTTACCCTCATTTCCGTGATCGCAACCTGTATTGTTGTTCTGTTAAGTATAATGGGCATGCTTGTTGCCACCGGGGTGATGGATGCGGGTTAGTAACCGGAATTATCCAGACTTAACGAATAGGCAGATGTGTAACTTTTAAAAATGATCAATCCATGAGATCAGCCTTTATCTTTTTTTCCTTTACAGTCCTGTCGATCCTGGCTGCCTTTCAGCGACCTTCTGCTCCGACAACTGCTTTTGACATTCATCGCGGGATAAACATCAGCCATTGGCTTTCCCAGTCGCAAAAACGCGGCGTGGAGCGGGAAGAATATATGCAGGCTGTTGATTTCAGGAAGATTGCAGAAATGGGATTCGACCATGTACGTATCCCCATCGATGAAGAACAGATGTGGGATACGCTGGGGAATAAAAACGAAGAGGCTTTCCGCCTGCTGCACAACGCCATCGGATGGTCTTTTGAAAATGGACTCAGGGTTATCGTTGACCTGCATATTCTCCGTTCGCATCATTTCAACGCGGAGGACAAAAGACTTTGGACAGACAGCCTTGCACAACTTCAGTTCTGGGGCTTTTGGGAGCAACTTTCTCAGGAGCTCATGCAATATCCTGATGATATGCTTGCCTATGAGTTGCTGAATGAGGCAGTCGCAGACAATGCGGAAGACTGGAACCACCTGATTGCTGAAGGCATTAAGACCGTGCGTAAAAAAGAGCCCACACGGAAAATCGTAGTCGGCTCAAACCGGTGGCAACAGGTCTATACTTTCCCTGAACTTCGTGTTCCGGAAAACGATACCAACCTGATCCTCAGTTTCCACTTCTATGAACCCTTTATCATCACCCATTACAAAACCCCGTGGAACCCGATGCGTGGCTATACAGGACCTGTAAACTATCCCGGTTGGTCCGTCGACACAACAACTTATGCTACCATAGATCAGGAAACACTTGACTTCATCAGATCGCAAAATGAGTTTTATTCAAAAGAGGTGATGGAAAAGAAAATTCGCATTGCCGCAGATGTCGCAAAGCAGCATGGCCTGCCCCTTTACTGCGGTGAATTTGGATGCTATCCCACTG
Organism: bacterium; assembly: GCA_037382165.1. GTDB lineage: Bacteria > Bacteroidota > Bacteroidia > Bacteroidales > F082 > JAADID01. Next base: position 3,785 of record JARRQC010000064.1, read on the forward strand.
CTCCTGTTGAGATACGCCAGGCGGTATATCGGGATTTAATAACGGTTCTGGACAAATATAACATCGCCTGGGCCCATTGGAACTATAAGAATGATTTTCCCCTTGTGGATCAAAAGACACTGCAACCCATTAAAGAACTCACTTCAATTCTCTTACCGGAAAATCCCTGAAATGAATCCTGATATTTTTGTCAGCAGTTCATTTTCTAATTGACATCCATAATCAACGGGTGGGTGATTCCGTCATGCCGGGAATTTGTATCTTTAACCGATGCATGTGAGGAATGTAATAAAACCGATCGCTACCCTCATTTTGGGAGGATTCGGACTGCTGTTTACCGTTTTTCCGGGCCAGGCTTGCACCGTATTCAACAAATCGGAAGATGCGCTCGTACTTTTCGGAAATGTAGAGAATGAAGCGCCTCAATATGTCGCTGAATTACATTTTAATCCCCCAGATGCCGTCCACGGCAAATTTGGTCATTTCCTGATCTACTACAATGGCAATGTGGCCGGCGGCATGAATGACCAGGGGCTTTGTTTCGACGTGGCCGGCCTGCCCGAACATCCCGCCTTCAATGGCAAACCGTATGGAGACCTGGTATCTTATCTGCTGGAGGAATGTGCAACCCTCGATGAAGCCCTGGCTTTCTTTAATGGGTATTACTGGCCGGGGCACGGCGTAAACCACATCATGATCATGGATAAAAGCGGAGCATCTGCTGTTGTGGAACTCATTGAAAGTGACCTTTTTGTTTTTTATAAAACGGGTGACAGCCAGGTGATGACCAATTTCAGTTTTGCCGATCCGGAGATCCGATATGGCGAATATCCCTGTCCACGCTATGAAAAAGCAACAGGAATGCTGGATACCATGAGTGTTTCCGTCGATCATTTCCAGCAGGTATGTGAAGAGGTATCCAATGCCTATTATGATGCACTTTACGCAAACATTTACAATCCACAAACGCTTGATATTTACTTTTTCAATGCCAATCTTCCGGGTAGTGAAAGAACCTGGTTTAACCTGGTTGATGAAATGAGCCTGGGCAGCCATCATTATATCCTGAAAGACCATGAGATCCTTTTAGATGTTCCTGAATTTCAACAGCTTTCGTATGCTATTTCTGCCAATAAGCCCAATCCGTTTACGAACCATACATTTTTTACCATTGAACTAAAGGAGCATGCGGAGCTATCGATCTGCCTATTCGATGTACAGGGTAACAGGCTGATGGTTTTGGAAGAAAACAGGATGCCGCCGGGTGTATACAATTACAACTGGAACCCGGCTCCCTTTCCAAAAGGCATTTACTTTTGTAAAATTATGATTGATGGCATCGTTGAGACACGAAAATGGGTAAAGCAATAAAAATGAATAACACATTATATGAGTACTTTAATTAAACGTCTTCTGCAACAGATGAAAAATCCGAATGTATTTCTTCTGACCCTGACCATCCTGTTCATAAGCAGCCTGACTGGGATCAATGCACAGGACATCCGGGAAGAATTAACCATTTATACTACTGCTAAAGATACGGACCTGCGCCTGGCAAAAACTGGCAGTGCCACTTTTGAACCCGGTGAGCAACCCGTTGAAAACGAGCTTTCCATATTTATAAACCCGGAGGAAACCTTTCAGACATTCATTGGCATCGGCGGGGCGATCACCGACGCTTCCGCGGAAGTCTTTGCGAAACTACCCGAGAAAAAACAGGAGGAATTCCTGAATGCTTATTATACGGAAGGAGGGATCAATTACAGCCTGATGCGAACAACGATCCACAGCTGTGATTTCAGCAGCGGGTCCTACACCTATATCGAAGAGGGCGATGACGAGCTGTCAACCTTTACGATTCAACACGACAGGGAATACCGAATTCCGCTTATTAAAAAAGCCATTGACCGGGCCGGGGGTTCACTGCTTACCTACGCCAGTCCTTGGAGTCCGCCGGCATTTATGAAGACCACCAACAATATGCTTCAAGGCGGTAGCCTGCTGCCAGAATATTACGACGCCTGGGCAATGTATTATGCCAAATTCATCAAGGCCTACGAATCCGAAGGCATCCCCATCTGGGGAATAACGATCCAGAATGAGCCGATGGCCACACAAACCTGGGAGTCGTGTATTTACACCGCCGAGCAGGAAAGGGATTTCCTGAAGAACCACCTGGGCCCCACACTCGACATGGAGGGATTGGGAGAAAAGAATATTGTGGTATGGGACCACAACAGGGACCTGGTCACCCATCGTGCCAACACCATACTGGGAGACCCTGAAGCAGCCAAGTATGCCTGGGGAACCGGGTTCCACTGGTACGAAACCTGGACCGGCAGCCGGCCCAATTTCGAAAACCTGAAAAGGGTAAAAGAATCTTTCCCCGATAAGGAACTACTCTTTACCGAAGGCTGCGCGGAAAGTTTCAGGGATGACCATTATCAATTCTGGCCCAATGCCGAAAGGTACGGCAACGCGATGATCAATGATTTCAACAGCGGCGCCGTGGGCTGGACAGACTGGAACATACTGCTGGATGAGCGGGGTGGTCCGAACCATGTGGGAAACTTCTGCTTTGCCCCTGTCCATGCCGATACCCGAAGCGGTGAGCTGATCTATACCCCTTCCTATTATTACATCGGCCATTTCTCAAAATTCATCCGGCCGGGAGCAAAAAGGGTCAGCACTTCGTGCAGCAGGACTTTCCTGGAAAGCACAACTTTTGTCAATACGGATGGTACCTATGTCACCGTGATCATGAATGGTACCGATGAAGCCATAGATTACAATTTCTATGTAGGAAAGCAAATGACGGAATTGTCGATCCCTGCCCGGGCCATGCAGACCTTGCTATATTAACGGAAACCCAGACATCTCATACGTAAAAACCCTGTTTCTGAGACCATTGAGTGATTGTTAACATAAACTGATACGATACCCTGTTGAAAGCTGCTATACATACAAAGTTTGGCCCACCCGAAGTTATACAAATCAGAAATATTGAAAAACCCGTACACGGCAACAAAGAGTTGTTGATCAGGGTATATGCAGCTACCTTCAACCGGACGGATTGTGCCAATGTCAGCGCAAAACCCTGGTTCATGCTGTTTACCCAGGGATTGATCAGACCAAAGCATCCGGTATCAGGAACTGATTTTGCAGGGATCGTTGAAACTGTGGGTAAGGATGTCACTGGTTTTAAGCCCGGAGACAGAATATTTGGATTTGATGATTCAGGCCTGCAATCTCATGCTGAATTTATGACGTATTCAGCGGACAATGCCTTGGCCGTCATGCCTGCGGATGTGTCCTTTGCGGAAGCAGCTGCCAGCCTGGAAGGCGCCCATTATGCCTACAATTTTATTACCAAGGTACAGCTTCAAAAAGGCCAGCGGGCGATGGTCAATGGTGCTACGGGTGCCATTGGCTCGGCGATGGTGCAATTGCTGAAATATTATGGCCTTGGGATTGCGGCTACATGCGGCACCGATCACGCAGATCTGGTAAAGAACCTGGGGGCCGGCCTGGTGCTGGATTATACCAGGGATGATTTCACACGGATCGATGAACAATTCGATTATGTCTTCGACTGTGTGGGGAAAAGTACTTTTGGTAAATGCAAAAACATCCTGAAACCGCAAGGTATTTATATCTCTTCGGAAATGGGCCCCGGAGCACAGAACATGTACCTTCCATTGTTCACAGCCATGGGCAGGGGACGGAAGATCAAATCCCCCATCCCGCTAAACCGGATGAGAACCATCAGGCTGATGAAAAAGCTGATCGAAGAAGGACATTTCAACGCGGTCATTGAGAAGACCTATACGCTGGATGAAACCGCCAATGCCTATGCGCATGCTGCATCAGGCCAAAAGATCGGCCATGTGGTCATCCGGCTTGCTGATGAAAAATGATTATTTATGCAAAAAATTAAGACACAGTCCATGAAATACTCTGGTACAGGTTCAGGTAAATACAAATCCCTGAGTAAAAAGTTATCTATCCTTCTTTGCTCCGTTTTTCTCTTCAATGTCAGTTATAGTCAATACAGTCCTGAGGAAATAGAAAAAAAGATTGACAGCATCCTTCCGTTGCTGACACTTGAAGAAAAGGTAGCAATGACTCATGCACAGTCGAAATTCAGTTCACCGGGCGTACCCCGCCTGGGCATACCGGAAATATGGATGTCCGACGGTCCGCACGGGGTCAGGGCAGAGATCAGCTGGGACAACTGGAGCCATGCCGGCTGGACCAACGATTCCATCACCGCCTTCCCGGCGTTGACCTGCCTGGCTGCCACCTTTAACCCGGAAATGTCAAGTATTTATGGTGTTGCCGTTGGAGAAGAAGCGCGTTACCGTAAAAAGGACATCTTGCTGGGCCCGGGGGTGAATATTTACCGTACCCCGCTGAACGGCCGCAACTTTGAATACATGGGGGAAGACCCGTACCTCGCCTCCGTGATGGTGGTTCCTTACATCCGGGGGGTACAAACGAATGGTGTTGCAGCCTGCCTGAAACACCTCGTTCTCAATAACCAGGAAAAATGGCGGGGTCATATCAACGTGGAAGTGAGCGACCGTGCCCTCTATGAGATCTACCTGCCCGCATTCAAAGCTGGCGTAATTGAAGGCGGAACCTGGTCAATCATGGGGGCCTATAACCAGTTCAGGGGGCAGCATTGCTGTCATAATGAGCTGCTGCTAAATGAGATACTTAAAGAAGACTGGGGATTTGACGGCGTTGTCGTTTCAGACTGGGGCGGTGTGCACGATACCCGGCAGGCGGCACTCTACGGACTTGATAGCGAGATGGGCACCTGGACCGACGGGCTCACTTCTTCCACCGGAAATGCCTATGACAACTATTACCTTGCCAGACCTTTCCTGAAAGAACTTCGTTCAGGGAAGATTGATGAAGAAGTGCTTGATGACAAGGTCCGTCGTATCCTCCGGCTGATGTACCGCACCAACATGAACCCGGACCGGCCGCTTGGCAGGATGAACAACCCCGAACACCTGGAAGTGGCCCGTAAGATCGCCACGGAAGGGATCGTGCTGCTGAAAAATGACGAAGATTTCTTCCCGCTGGATCC
>JARRQC010000065.1:0-10774 GCA_037382165.1 bacterium
CGGAAATATTGGGCATACTGCGCAAGGCATCACCAACATCCTGAAGATTGGACCCCTCGATCATCTGTATCTTTGCCGCCTCGGTCCTGAAAGGACGGTCATTTACATTAACGCCCATAATTTCTATCTCCGATAATTGCTCCACACCACGCTCAAGTACAATGATCAGCCTCCCGCCTACCTCACCTGGCTTTACGGTCATACTAAAGGTTTTATAGCCAATATGTGAGCAAATGACCTCTACCGGTTGTGAACCAGACATCTGCAGACGGAAATAGCCATGTTCATCCGTATATGTGCCGATACCGGATTTATCTGTAAAAATGGCCACGCCATTGAGCGGTGATCCCGTTTCCTTATCGGAAACCATACCTTCGACAATGTTTTGACTTTCCGCCCATAAAGCAAGAAAAAGCATACTTATTGTCAGCAGCAAATATTTTTTCATAGGGCTTGTTTATGACTATCAAAATTACAATATATATTATGATTTATATCATATTTTATTTATAACAGCCTCTAAATTACGGGTGTTTACGGTTTGTTATTTTTTCTCTTTTCGAAAGCGAACAAATTATAACAGCTTGAAATAAAGGCAATCGCTAATGTTTTATTTAACCCCTCCCGGAATGAGCGAGCTGAAGCTGCGAACAGCTTGTTAATTACATATGATTTAAATCATATATTTACAGGAAAATCACTGTTTGATCGAATCGCTGAGATGCGATCCTTTCATGGATTTGGTGATTATAAGATCGTTTGATAAGTATAAATCCCTATGCCAAAATGGACAAGCCCCTGAAGAAGTTGATATACCCTGTTCTGATCCTCACGGCCTTAATTGCCTTATCCGTTGTTCATGCACAGCAAATGAACTGCTCCCGTCAAATTGATCTTACCGACGGACTGGAATTACCGCTGGGTTACAATGCCCTCTTTGCCGGATCGGGAGAGTGCATGTTATGTCACAACAGCATAACGGATGCCATGGGAAATTCGATAGGCATACTGGACGACTGGCGGTCTACCATGATGGCGAATGCTTCAAAGGACCCGTTCTGGAGAGCCAAAGTGAGCCACGAGACCCTGGTGAATCCGGGACATTCTGAAGTCCTTGAGGATATATGCACGCGGTGTCATGCACCCCTGGGACATTTCAATGCGCATCATCTGGGGGCTGAACACTATGCTGTTATGGAAATGGTTACGGACAGCCTGGCACTGGATGGGGTTTCCTGCACGCTGTGCCACCAGATCACCACTGAAACACTGGGTGCCAATTCCGGGATGCTGCTTATTGGAGAGAACAAAACAATCTGGGGACCTTATGCCGATCCTCTCCAAATGCCAATGCTAAATTTTACAGGTTATACACCCGTCCACGGAAACCATATAACTTCTTCCGCCCTTTGCGGCAGTTGCCATACATTGATTACCCATTCCGTTGACCTGGATGGGAACCCTACCGGCTGCACTTTCGTGGAACAATCCATCTTCCAGGAATGGAAAAACTCGCAGTACCCCGAGAGTGGACAGACCTGCCAATCCTGTCATATTCCCCGTATCCATGATACTGTGAAGATAAGCAGCCGGCCACCGTGGCTTGATGGGCGCAGCCCTTTTGGAAAACACCACCTAGCGGGGGCAAATGTGTTTATGCAAACCATCCTTCAAAACAATATCGTCTCCCTGGGAATTACTGCGGATGTCATCCATTTTGATTCCACCATCAACAGGACAGCACACCTGTTAACCCAAGAATCAGTTGCCCTTGAGGTCACAGAAATCAACCGGACAACAGACACTTTGTTTGCTTCCATTAGTATAGAGAACCTTGCCGGGCACAAATTGCCGACCGGTTTTCCCAGCAGAAGAATTTTCATTGAGATCGTGGCGACCAATGATGATGGAGACACCCTGCTGCACAGCGGTAAGTTGGATGAGCATTATTTTTTGGAAGGGGAAGATGCGGAATTTGAGATCCACCACCAGGTCATCGATTCAGACGAAAAAGTACAGATCTATGAAATGGTTGCCGGTGATGTTGATGGCCAGGTGACCACAGTGTTGGAGCGGGCTTACAGCCACCTGAAGGACAACCGGCTCCCCCCTGCAGGATTTACTTCATCACATGCGAGTTATGACACAGCAGCCATCGCCGGCCTTGCCCTTACCGACCCGGATTTCAACAGCCTGGATGGTGAAGAGGGCAGCGGTTCCGATCACATCAGCGTTAAAATCCCGGCAGAAGGGATTCAGGAAAGAATTGATATCACTGTAAGGGTTTATTACCAGACGGTTCCTCCAAAATGGCTGGAAGAAATGTTTTCCCATTCTTCTGCTGAAATTGACACCTGGAAAGATCTTTATTACGATGCTGACAGACAACCAATACTTCTGGCGGAAGATCACCTGACCAGTATACCTACAAACCTGTCACCCAAAACAAACCCCGTTATTACTGTTTATCCCAATCCTGCCAGTAACCGGATCATTGTCAGGATGGAAAATACACCCGGGCTTAAATATTGCTCCGTTTACCAGCTCAATGGAACAAAGATTAAAAGTTTCGAATTTTCAGGTGAGGAGCAATCCCTTGAGATGGATGGGGTGCACGGGATTCTACTTTTCAAGTTAAGCACCCCTGAATTTGGTACATTCACACGTAAAGTCGTCATGAATTAGCCTGTTGTCATTGTGTCAGCTTGTGGCTGCAATGAAAAAGGGATCCCTGCCAGCTCGATGCGCTTTTACCTTATTGGTACAACTTTTGACTGAAAACGGAATAAACATAAAATCTTACATCATGAAATCTATTGTTCGCATTACCCCAATGATTATTTTCTTTTTTGCTGCAACGTTCCTGGTAGCCCAGGAAAAAGCAGACTATTACTTTAGCAGGGAGGTGGATTACAGTTTTGACGAAACCATTGAGCTGACCAAAGCTTCCCTGAAAGAGCAAGGCTTCGGAATTATCACGGAAATTGAAATGGACAAGACACTCAAGGAAAAACTAGACCAGGTCAAAATGGAACGTTATACCATCCTTGGGGCGTGCAATCCCAGGTTTGCCTACCAGACCCTTCAGATTGAGGAAAATATCGGACTGTTTCTGCCATGCAAAGTGCTGATCAAAGAAGTGAACAAGAACAAAACAGAAGTGGTGATGGTGAATCCATCCGTCCTGATGAAAATGCTTGGCAATAAGGAATTGGAAGGCATTGCAGATGAGGTGACCGTCAGGTTCAGAACCGCATTACAGAACCTTTAATCCGCCTTCGCAAATGATTCGGCGAACAAGTGGCCGCGTGGTAAAATTCCCCGACCCGATAGACTGGAACGCTAAGTTATATGCTGTTGATACGCTGACTATTTTGCGATGAGCTTGTTCATTCGGTTCTGTGCTGTACCATGGACAGATCCATCAGTTCCCTGGTTCTTTCCATCGCGGCATCGTTTGAGAATGCTGTTTTCTGACAATCCACAGGGATATCTATGATATGTGTCGAATCACTGAAGTCATGCACTGCCGTTTGAAAAATAGCTGTGGGTACATTCAACTCGATACCCGAATTGGGTAATGTAAACTGACGGCTCATGTCATTGCAACGATAGGAGCTTCCCGGTTCTTCACCAACAATGGTAGCCAGCCCGTGATATTTCAGCAAGGAAAGCAGATGCCCAGCTGTCGACAGGCAACCGCCATCGCTCAATACATAAACCTCGCCGTTGAAATGAAGGTCGTTCGGCGGCATGGGGAGATAAAGCGGCGCAAACTCATCGATACGATTTGTGGAATCGAAATACACGAAAGGTTCGTCGGCCAGATAGGATAGCAATTGCGCAGCAAAGATCGGGTGTCCTCCGCTGTTTCCCCTTAGATCGATAACCAGGTGGTGGATCCCGGAATCCTTCAGGCTTCCGAATACGCTGTCAAGCAAGTTCATATATTGCGACATATCCGCTATGCCGAAAGAGGATATGGTAAGTATACCTGCCCTTGGTTCTTCCATTAACCGGTAGGTTACAGGCATGGGGGCCGGCGGTTTTTCCTCCATAAAAGGGTAGTTTTTAACAGCTTGCTCCCAATGAACGGGTTGAACAAGTATGCTTTCTGTTTTTCCCATCCCATTTTCAAGGGAAACCTCATAATTTTCTCCACCATCCAAAAACATGTAATACTGTGGGAAAGACCTGTTTATCCAAAAATATTTGGTGCTTAACCGGTTACCTTCTGAAGGGATCAGTTCAAATATTTCACGGCCTATGATGTCGATCCCCTTCCCATTGATGGATAGGATCTCATCACCAGGAGGCAATTCCGGGTATTCAGCGATCGGCTGGGCGATCACAGCTTTTTCCTCGCAGTAAGCGATGCGGAATGGAAAGAAAACTCTCTCCTTATGGATCAAACTCCTAATATTTTCAGGGAGCCTCACACCCGTATGACTGCAACCTATCTTATGCACGCATGGCGCCAGTACACGGTAAAATTCTAAAATATCCATCTCTTCATCCAGGCTGCCAGTGGCATGCTCAAAACCCTTATCGAAATCTTCCCGGGTCTGATAGCGGTAAAGCGAGGGATGCAACGCCTCCAGTTTTTCTTTGGTAAAAATTAAATCCGCTTTTAACTCAGCACGTGTATACTTTCCCGGCTCACCAGTCCTCTCTGCATTTTTTCCATCATTTGTCATTCTGCTTACGGTCAGGGGATGTACAGACCCATCCGGGAAGGTAAAATTCCCTTTGATCACATCACCTGTTATTGTTCCTTCAAAAGGAGTTTCTTTGGCAGCTATATAAAAAGAGAGGTGGTCTCCCTTTTGCCTGATCCTGGTGAGTGCGTCATGCTGGATCTTTTGCCCACCGTCAAACATGAGAAGTACACCTGTGGTTGTTTTTCCACCCTCTTCCTGAAAAACAATCTGAATGTCAAACTGATTCATAAATTTTCCCTTCCAAGTTCCGGATAATCCATTGGGCTGACGGCAGGAACTCATCAATAAAAGGGAAATAAAGATAAACACAATGAAAGGCAGGTTTGTGCTTGTTTTCATGATTGCATTTGTTTAGGTTCCAGGGGTCAGGATGTGTTGATAATATAGGACTCCCAAAAACACGCCACTTATCATACCGCTCTGATTATATGCCATTTATGAGCCAAATCCTGCATTTGATCTATCGTTATTGTCCATAAATCTGATAACAGCGTTCGATAACGGACAGTGAAATTGTTAAGAAGCCGGATTTCTATTGTGGAATAGCAATATTTGGTTAATTTCGCTAGCTATTTTTTGGACATAAAATGAAGTTGAAGGTAGGAGACAAGGTTAAATTCCTCAATGAACGGGGCGGCGGCGTGATTCGGGCAATTATAGACAGTAAAATGGTACGCCTGGAAACCGAAGACGGGTTTGAAATGCCGGTTTTAGCTTCTGAATTGATCAGGGATTACCGTGCAGAAAAGGAAAGCGGGACAGAGTACTTCATTCAGCCCTCTGCTCCTGTAAAAACTGAAAGGGCCGAAGAACCGGAGGAGGGCCGGATTTCAGGCATTAACCCGTGGGGAACGGTCAAGGAGGAAAAGGGTATTTATCTGGCTTATGAGCCGCATGAGAGGCAGTGGGTATTGACCGGCGATCTGGATATTGTTCTCATCAACCATACTTCATTCGAGGTGCTATACAACCTCTTCTTTTTGCAGGATGGCATCATGCGTGGTGTGGACTACGGCTCGGTTCCCTATGAATCCAAGATCGTGATCGACACGATCAACCGCGATGAGATTGAAAACTGGACGAAAGGTTTTATCCAGCTTTCTTTTCACAAGGATGAGCCACGGAAAGTCTATTTACCAGCACATTGTGTTATCAATATCAAACCCTCAAGATTTTACAAGGAGGGCAGCTATCAGTCGAGCACCCTTTTGCAGGGCAAAACGATACTGATCAGCATCGCTCCGCAGAATACCCTGCAGGTCGCTTCGGATGAAGAAGAAGCCATAAAAGCCGGAATACAACATCAGTCGGTGCCCGCAGAACCCCTGCGTGAGAAACAGCTGATAGACAAACACAGGTCGGCTGCCGGGGAAGCCGTTGTCGATCTGCATATCGGGGAGATAGTTGACAACATCTCCGGACTGAAAAGCCAGGATATGTTTAACCTGCAAATGGACTATTTCAGGAAATCCCTTGAGAGCGCCATCAAGAACGATTACAGGAAGGTTACCTTTATCCATGGTATAGGTAATGGCGTTTTAAAAAATGCGATCATCAAAGAGATGGAACATTATGAAGGAATAGAAAACAGAATGGCAAACATCACCAAATTCGGTGCGGGAGCGATCGATGTGCTGATTGGGAAAGAGAGTTAAGGAATGATTAATGTTGAATGTTTAATTGTGAATGATGAGTTAAGGTTGAATTGGGAGGAAGGACGGAAGACGGAGGACCGAAGACCGGGGACGAACTCTAAAAACCATGAATGACCATGAATGACCGCGAATGATCAATGACCAACAAAAACACACAAAAGAAAAACCTGAAATCAGATAAGAAAACCATATATAACAATCCGAAATATTCATGAAACGTATATCGCAGATATTTTTATCCATGGAAACCATGGGTTTCCTCAGTTTAGTTTTTGCAGCGGCCATCGGTACAGCCACCTTCATTGAAAACGACTTTGGAACTTCGGCTTCCAAGGCAGTAGTTTACAATGCGTGGTGGTTTAATTTGCTGATGTTGTGGCTTGCAGCTAACCTTATCGCCAACATCTTCAGGTACCGCATGTACCACAAGAAGAAACTGGCTATATTCCTATTTCACATTTCATTTCTGGTCATCCTGCTTGGTGCTGGCATCACCCGGTTTATCAGTTATGAAGGGATGATGCATATCCGGGAAGGGGAATCATCAAGCCATATCACTTCTGACGAAACCTATGTCAGGGCCTGGCTAAAAGAAGGCAATGAAAGCATTTATGATGAAGAATCGGTAAGACTCTCCGTACTGACACCAAAGGCCTATTCATCCAGTGCTTCCATTGGAGGCAAGGATTTTCATTTTAAAACGGTCAAGTATATCCCGAATGCCCGGGAGATCATTACCGATATAAGAACCGGCGGCGTTCCCTACATGGTCGTGGTGGCATCTTATGGCATGGGAAGGCAAACTTTTTATTTTAAATATGGGACAAACCGTGTCCTGGGACCGCAGAATGTTCACTTTGGCGACCAGGGCAAGGAAGGCGATACCCATATCAAAGTTGAGAACGGCAGACTGATGATACGAACGCCTGACACCCTGACCACCCTTTCCATGATGGGTGGAACCAATGATACATTGCTGCCTGGCGAATGGCATGCCTTTGAACAGCGAAAGTTATACCAGATGCCCAGCCTGAGCCTGGTGCTTACCAATTACTACGAGCAGGGTGGTGTCGATTTTGTCCCTTACGAAGGTAACGATATGACCATGATGGACGCCCTGGTGCTGGAAGTCTCTTCCGGTGGTGAAAGCAAACGGGTGGCCCTCCGCGGCGGAAAGGGTTATGAAGGGGAATCAGAGGAATTTAAGCTGAATGGAGTGGACATTACAATGACTTACGGATCGAAAAGGATCAACTTACCCTTCTCGCTTGAGCTTGTTGATTTTCAGCTGGAACGATACCCGGGATCCAACAGCCCATCATCCTATGCCAGTGAGATCGTCCTGGTTGATGAAAGAAAGGACCTCAGAGAACCTCACCGTATTTTTATGAACAATGTACTGAACTATGGCGGTTACCGCTTTTTTCAATCTTCCTATGACCGGGATGAACTGGGTACCATATTATCCGTAAACCATGATTACTGGGGTACGCTGTTCACCTACATCGGGTATTTTATCATGGCACTAGGTATGTTTATTACACCCTTTACCAGCGGATCCAGGTTTGCCTTCCTGGGTCGTCAGCTTAAGAAAACGGCTTTGTCCTCAGAAGGAAAGGCCACCCTTATCTTACTGGCCCTGATGACTGGCAGCCTGATGCTGACGGGTCAGCATACGCATGGACCGATCAACCCGGATCAAATACCCGAGGTGGATAAAACGCAAGCCGAGCTGTTTGGGAAACTCATGGTACAATCTCAGGATGGCCGTCTAAAACCCATGAACACCCTGTCCAGCGAACTTTTAAGAAAGGTTGCACGGAAAGACAATATGTTTGGCATGACTTCAGACCAGGTCCTTCTGGGTATGCTGAGTCAGGGCATGACCTGGCAGCAGGCGCCTATGATCAAAGTAAGCGATGACGAGGTGAAAAGGATTTTAGGCGTAACAGGAAAATATGCTTCCTATATGGATTTCATCAACATGCAACAGGGAAGCTATAAACTTCGCGATTATGTCCAGGCAGCCTATGCCAAGAAACCTGCACAGCGGGGCATGTTCGACAAGGAGATCATTAAGGTGGATGAAAGGCTGAATATTTGTTATATGGTATTCACCGGCGATCTGCTCCGGATGTTGCCCAACCCGACCGATCCCTATGCACCCTGGTTTTCCCCGGCATCAAAAATTGAAGGGGTCCCGGCGGAAGATTCAATCTTTCTGACCGGTATTTTTCCATCCTACCTTGAAGCCGTGGCTAACGGGAATGAGGCTTTGGCAACGGAACTGGTCAATGGTATTTCAACCTACCAGAAAAAATACGGTGCTGAAATTATGCCATCAGAGCGAAAACTGCAGATGGAGCTTACCTACAACCGGCTCAAGATCTTTGATAACCTCAGCAAAATATATGGGTTGCTTGGATTCATCATGCTTATCATGGTATTTATCGAGGTCTTCAGGAAATCACTGATTTACATCGGCTGGGTCACCATGCTGGCAGGACTGATCTTCTCGAGGAGATCACACATGACACTGGCGGCCACCACCGTACTCACCTCCATCATACTCATGGTTGCCCACCTGAGCTGGATGGATCCGGAGATCACCAACCTGGTACCCGTACTTAAATCGTACTGGCTTACCATCCACGTTTCCATCATTACCGCCAGCTATGGATTCCTGGCGCTGGGTATGCTGCTGGGCTTTATCAACCTCATTCTGATGATCCTGAAAAGCCGTAAGAATGGCGACAGGATCGATCTGAAGATCAAGGATCTGACAGCCATTAACGAACGAACGATGATGATCGGCCTGTATATGCTGACGGTAGGTACCTTCCTCGGTGGCGTATGGGCGAATGAAAGCTGGGGCAGGTACTGGGGATGGGACCCCAAGGAGACCTGGGCGCTGGTCAGCGTACTGGTCTATTCGTTTATTTTGCACATGCAATATATTCCGGGCTTAAAGAACTACTTCTCCTTCAACTTCGCCAGCCTGATAGGATACAGTTCCATATTGATGACGTACTTCGGTGTAAACTATTATCTGTCTGGGTTGCATTCCTACGCAGCCGGTGATCCGGTGCCAGTCCCGACTTTTGTATATTATACTGTGGCTGTAGTCGCCCTGGTCTCGATATGGGCTTATATAAACAACCGCAGGTTTGAAACCGTGAACAGGGAGGTAGCGGGTAAGTAAACAATTCTGTTAATCTTTCGTTAATCATATAGGTTATCGAGCCGATGGTTAACAAAATAAATAGATTTGCAAGGTGGTAAAAGCCAGGTATGTTGTATTGCTGATCAGTATGCTGACCTTCTTTGGCGGATATTCCCAGCAGGTGAAGGTTTATCAAAGCTTTGATGATTTTCAGCCTTTGCTGCAACATCGGAATGACACTACTTATGTAATTAATTTCTGGGCTACCTGGTGTAAACCCTGCGTGGAAGAGATGCCGGGATTCCTGGCGCTCGATGAAAAATACAGGAATGAAAAGTTTAAGCTGATACTTGCGAGCCTTGATTTCGAAAATAAAATCGAGTCTAAAGTCATTCCGTACATGAAGAAAAACAATATCGAGGCGGAAGTGGTCCTCCTTGCCGATCCGAAAGTAAATGTCTGGATTGATAAGGTCAATAACGATTGGGTGGGATCCATTCCGGCCACGGTCATTTACAATAAAGATTTTTACTTTTTCAGGGAAGGCATGCTTTCCTTTGAAGAACTTGATGAAATAATCACCAATAACATTAAACCATGAAAAAACTTGTCATCAGCACATTCTTATTTTTGTTCACTGCCTCTGTAGTTCTGGCAGGAGGATATGAGGTGGGTGATAAAGCCACCGACTTTAAATTGCTCAATGTGGATGGGAAAATGATATCCATGAGCGAACTTGATGAAGCCAAAGGTGTCATCCTGATATTTACCTGCAACCATTGTCCATACTCCAAGCTATATGAAGACAGGATCATTGCACTGGATAAAAAATTCAAATTCAATGGATACCCGGTTGTTGCTGTTAACCCGAATGATTCCATCCGCCAGCCGGAAGATTCCTACTCAAGGATGCAAATCCGGGCAAAAGAGAAAGGTTTTACTTTCCCCTATCTGCTGGATGCGGATCAGTCCATAGCCCGTGCTTACGGTGCTGCCTACACACCCCATGTCTTTTTGCTTGAGAAAGAGGGTGATGATTTTATCGTAAAATATATCGGAGCGATTGATGACAATGCCAAAAACCCGGAGGCTGTAGAAGAAAGGTTTGTGGAAAATGCCATCCAGGACCTGTTTAAAGGAAATGATCCGTCCGTGAATTATGCAAAAGGGATCGGCTGTTCTATTAAATGGGCTCAGACTGACTAAGCTTTTAAGGCATTAAATCTATTGAACGA
>JARRQC010000066.1:0-21421 GCA_037382165.1 bacterium
ATTAATAGCAGACAACCCGCACTGATCACCTATTATCTAATACTGGAATCCGCAAACTAAACAGTAGGCTTAATACCACTGGTCAGGGAAGGTGGAAAATTTTGCAGCCTTCCTCACTTATCCTATGGCGGGATATATTGGATGTCGGATTTTGAAATTGCAGGTGATGAAGAATCGATCATCCAGCGGATCATTATGGAACTCAGCGATCTTTTTCCGGAAAAGGGGTTTTACAGGCTTTCCCTCGGTCATCTCACTACCCGCGATACCGGTAAAGTGGATATTGAAATTCGCAGTCGATTTCCCTTTTTTGGCTTGCAGGATACGCCAAAAGTCATCCATCAGATAAGGCTCGATAATTCGGGGGATTTCCCCGCTATTTTGTCGTCCAATGTGAGAAGAAAAATCTCAAGGGCAGAAAAAAACGGTGTAGTGGTAAAAAAGGGAGGACAGGAACTGGTTCCCGATTTTACAAGGGTTTACAACCGTAATATACAAAGAATAGGGTCTCCCACCCTGGGTAAGAAATTTTTCCTTACGATGGCAGATCAAGCCGACCTAATTGCCGAGGTATTTGTGGCCTATTTGGAAGGTAAAGCGATTGGCGGCAGTTTTTCCGTGTGGTATGACCATTATTATGAAAACCTGTGGTTTGCCACCCTGCGTGATTATAACAAATTGTATACCTCTTATCTTTTACATGCTGAAATGATCAAAAGTGCGCTTAAGCATCATTCAACCATATACAGTCTGGGAAGGAGTACAAAGGGTAGCGGGGTATATCATTACAAACGACAATGGCCTGTGAAAGAAATCCCAATCTATTTTTCCCGGTCCGTTACCACCGGGATCAGCCTGAAGCAGCAAAAATGGCTTACCGTTTTATGGAAATTTGTCCCCCCTCCTGTCGCAGACGCCGTCGGACCGTTTTTTGCGCGAAAGATGTATTAGGAGAGGCTCTTTTCTCTTTTCTTATCCAGGGTTTGGTTCCTGAATTTTTCAACCCAGATGACCCACATGGCAAAGATGACTACATAAAAGAAAGGACGCAGGATCCAGTCATGTGAAAAATTCCACTGGTCGGGCCAGTTGACCAGGATTACAGATAAAATAACAATGCGCATAATGTTCACAAAATGGATCACAACAATTCCCAATGGGATGTACCATAACTTTTGTCTCCAGGGTCCAGGGAAAAGCATCATAAGAAATGTCCACTGGTAAAATTGTTTTAGTCCGGAACAACTGCCATTCACAGTGATGAATCCATTGTTTGGAAAATAGATGGTGGTTTCTGACGTGTAGATTTCATAACCGATGATATGCTCATCGATCCAGGCACTGGGTAAAAATACCTGGTAGGCCATGAACATTTCCAGTTCTGCAAAAGCAAAATAGGTGAGCAATAACTCTTTTAAACCCCAATCCCACCATAACTTGTGGAAGAAGACGATAATGACCATAAAAATCAGGACGTCAGCGATGGGACGCAGTTTATGCTTTTCAATGAATGCATGAAGCCGCTGATAGGCAGATCTTATCAATTGTAGGATTTTGTGACAAAGTAAAACAATTTTCCGGTGACGATCATTGGGCTGATACAAGGGACATTGGCTGATCAAACCGTCACCGTACTTTTTACACTACTTTAAATATTTTACATTTGCAGTCCAAAAATTAATCTTAATCAAGAAAACCAGATATGAGAAAATCGATCCTTAAATTATTGATGATTACAGCTATTTTGTCGATATCCAACTATCAGATGTGGGCCTGTACCAACTACCTGGTAACCAAGGGTGCTTCGGTTGATGGTTCGACAATGATCACCTATGCTGCAGATTCACATGTGCTGTATGGTGAGTTATACCACTGGTCTGCCGGAGAATGGCCTGCCGGAACCATGATGGATGTATATGAATGGGATACCGGCAAATGGCTGGGCAAGATCCCGCAGGCATCCAAGACATACAATGTCGTCGGGAACATGAATGAAAACCAGGTTGCCATCGGTGAAACAACCTATGGAGGAAGAAGTGAACTCAGGGATACAACGGCAATCATTGATTACGGAAGTCTGATCTACATCACCTTGCAGCGGGCCACCTCCGCAAGGGATGCCATTAAGATCATACATGAATTGACATCGAACTATGGATACTACAGTTCAGGTGAATCATTCAGTATTTCGGATAAGGATGAGGTTTGGATCCTGGAACTTATAGGTAAAGGTCCCGGTAACAAAGGTATGGTATGGGTGGCCAGGATGATCCCGGACGGTTATGTTTCCGGACACGCCAACCAGGCCCGTATTCAGACTTTCCCTCTGGCGGACGGAAAGACTTCCATTACCAGCGATGACATTGAAAAAGTATATGATCGTAAAATAACCACTGTATATGCATCGGATGTGATCAGCTTTGCCAGGGAGCAAGGATATTACAAGGGAGCGGATAAGAAATTCAGCTTTTCTGATGTTTATGCCCCGGTTGATTTTGGTGGCGCGAGGTTTTGTGATATCCGGGTTTGGACCATGTTTAACAAGGTTACCGATGGAATGGACAAATATTGGGACTATGTGAAGGGAGATATTGAACACCCCGAACCAGCAGAAGAAGGACAACCGTTGACACCGGACAATTTTGCGAGCAACCGTATGCCGCTTTGGGTTAAACCGAAGAATAAGATTTCCGTGCATGACATGATGGGTTTTATGCGTGACCACCTGGAAGATACAGAATTGGATATGCGTGCGGACATCGGGGCAGGACCTTTTGAAGCTCCCTACCGCTGGCGGCCCCTGACCTGGGAAGTAGATGGTGTTGTATACTGCAACGAACGGGCAACTGCCACGCAGCAAACAGGTTTTTCCTTTGTTACCCAGTCCAGAAACTGGCTGCCCGATGAAATCGGCGGTATTATCTGGTGGGGGGTTGATGACGCTTCCGGAACGGTCTATATGCCTATGTATGCCTCCATCACTAAAATTCCTCACAATTTTGAGCATGGCAATGGAGCGATGATGGAATATTCTGAAACTTCGGGTTTCTGGATCTTTAACCAGGTACAGAATTTCGCCTATACACGTTACAGCTATATTCATCCTGAGATAGCCGCTAAGCAGGAACAGCTTGAAAAAGAATTTATTGAATTTACACCTGCAGTAGATGCTGCTGCCAGGGAATTGTACGACACCGATAAAGAAAAAGCGGTGCAGTACCTGACAAATTATTCAAATAGTGTGGGGGAACGCGTATTTCGAACCTGGAAAGACTTCTATGCCTACTTATTTGTTAAGTATATGGACGGAAATATCAAAACCAAAAGGGAAGTTCCCGATGGACATATTTATGTCAATCCCAAACTGGAACAACCCGGTTACAGTGAAGAAAAATACAGGCAAATCGCATCACAAACCGGTGACAAGTTAAAAGTAACCGGAAGCAGTCACTGATACGATGTCAGCCTGCAAAGATCCGGGCGCAGTATCTCAGCTACGCACGTATTGTATACCATCTGTTTTGGGGTATAAAGTTATTCTTTCGGTCATCGCACTGTTTGTATCCAGTATGACTTTTGGATGCACCAACCTTATCGTCACCAGGGGGGCATCAATGGATAGTGCGACCTATCTTGTCTATTTGAATGATGGAGAATGGCTTTATCATCTGGACAAAACACCGGCGCAAAACCATTCCCCAGGTGACTCACTTTCCTTTACCAGTTTATCCGGAAAGACCCGCAAGATTCACCAGGTTCCACATACCCACGGCATCGTTGGATTTTTGATGAATGAATACCAGCTTGCGATCGGAGAGTCTACCTTTACCGGAAGACAGGAACTCTGGGATAAGGATATGCCCCTCAAATACTGGGAATTGATGCGGTTGGCCTTATTAAGGGCAAGGAATGCAAGAGAGGCTGTCGGAGTGATCACTTCATTGGCGGAAGTCTATGGTTATGGCAGTGAGGGAGAATCCATTTCCATTGCTGATCCCAACGAAGCCTGGATACTTGAAATTATCGGTACTGGCGGCCAGGGAGGCGCTGTATGGGTAGCTGTAAAAATCCCTGACGGTTCCATCACGGCCCATGCGAATCATGCACGTATCGGTCAGTTTCCACTGGACGATCCTGAAAATTGTCTGTATTCAGATAATATTTTCAGGATAGCTATGGAGCGGGGCTATTTTGATCCGGATGGAGGAACCCCTTTTCGCTTCAATGAAGTGTATGATCCTTCTGACAGGGAAAAATTAAGGTATAGCGAAACCCGTGTTTGGAGCATTTTTCGCAGAGCAGCACCGTCGAGTGAATTCCCCCCTGATTACCATCGAGGAAAAGAAGGAGCAAAACCTTATCCGCTGTACATAAAACCTGATGAAAAACTGAATATCATGGATATATTTTCCCTCGTCAGGGATCATTATGAAGGTACTCCTTATGATATGACAACCGGCCTGTCAGCCGGACCTTTCGGATCCCCCAACAGGCCCCGCCCGCTGGGATGGGAATGGCAGGATGAAAACTATACATTTGAAAGACCGATATCAACCTACAATACAGCCTTTTCCTATGTTGCACAGTTGAGGAATTACCTGCCTGATGAGATTGGGGGTATCGCATGGTACGGAGTGGATGATACGTATACTACCTGTTATTTTCCCCTGTATTGTCAGGTAACGGATATTCCTTCTCCCTTCGCTTCCGGTGATATCAATCGATATTCCCGGGATAATGCCTGGTGGGCCTTTAACTTTGCAGCGAATTATGCTAACCTGCGTTATCGGGATATGGTAAGGGATATTTTGCTGCTTCAGCAAAAAATGGAAGGCCATTTCATTACTGATCAGGATTCCATTGAGCAGGTGGCCATAACATTGAGTTTGCCGGAACGACTTTCCTTCCTGAACGAATATTCGAATGAAGCCGGAAATCTTGTATATCTTGCCTGGGTGGCACTGGGTGATTACCTCGTCATGAAATATAATGATGGATATGTTAAGGACTCTTCATTTAATATTATTACAGAAGGATATCCGGAAGACTGGTTGAAAACCATTTCTGAGGTGGAAAAGGCAAAATACATTTTGGAGGATTAAAATAAGCGTTATCGCTTATACGTTATTTTTAAGAATAACTAGGCATTTTGGTTGTATTTGCTTCCATTAGTGTCTAAATTTGCAAATAAATTCATTTGTCATGGAAAATCAACAACAGGAATTCAGGGAAAGCCCGCCAAGGAACAGCAATTTATGGATGTATATCGTTTTGATTGTCCTTGCCCTGGGAATTATTGGGATGTCATTCTGGCTGATTTCCCTGAAAAATGAAGTAAAAGAGCTACGATCTGAGAAAGACCAACAAAAATACGAGCTTGAGAAAGAACTTGACTCTCTTATGCTTGAGCATATAAAGGTGAGGGAGGCCAATGGTGAACTTTCTGATTCCCTGGCTGAAATGGATAGTGTTTTTCAGGCAAATGCAAAGGAAATCAAATCGCTGTTGAATTATAAGTGGGAATACTACCAGGTTCGTAAAAAACTGGAAAAATTACAGGTGGTCGCCCAGGGATATGTTCGCAAGATGGATTCACTGGTTGTCGTTAACCAATCCCTGGAACGGGAAAACCTGGAGATGAAGGAAGAGATCAAAATCGCCCAGCGAAACTTTAAAAACCTTGAAGAGGAAAAAGAGGTGCTTACGGAGAAAGTTGAGGAAGCCTCCATACTTGGAACCTGCAGTATTCTATTAAGAAAAAACTGAATTACCAGAATGAAGCCATAGACCTTTGTCTTCAGTATAATTTGCGTGAAACACAGGAAATCCAACCCGGTTTGTATCACGTTGATGTATTTGATGGAAACAATAATATAGGCCATACTACCTTCGAACTCAGATAGGTCAGGTTCGTTTTTTCTGATACGGGAAACCAAGGCCGTCTTAAGGGGGCCTAAAATTCAACCCGGGGTTTATCTTGCCAAACACCTCCTTGCTTAGTGTCCATTGTTGTACACTTCTTGTATGAAGATGGACAATTCATTTCTTTATCCAAATTTCTGATCAATATAAATACCACTATTTCAGATAATTGCATTTTTTGGCATAAAATTTCTATTTTATGAATTGCAACCATTAATGTCTAATCTAAAGATAAAGAGTCATGAAAACAAGAATCGCAACCTTGGTACTCGTTCTGGGCATGTTTATCGTATCTTCCGGTTTTGCCCTTGAACCTGTACCTGCATCTAAAGCTGTGGCGAAGTCTGTCGCCAATACCATTGCCAGTGAACTGGAATATCCTGAATTTGCTATTAATGAAAAATTCGAGTGCTGTGTACTCGTCAGCGTCACAATTCTTGAAAATGGAAGTTTTGAAGTTGATTGTGCCAATTGTATCGATAACCGAATGAAAAAATATGTTGTAAATGAGATTGAAAATATGGTCTCTGAAGAACATGCACAATATGCCGGTCAGACGGTATTGATCAAAATAAACTTTGATCTCAAACTGGTATAGAATTTCTGGCAACACTTCTCATATTCTCAGGGCTTTGGCCTGTTGTTTTTTGGTGCCCGGTCGCAATTTCGACCGGGTTTTTTATTCGCTGCCAACAGCCTGACCTCGCATGCATAATTCTTTTTGTTAAGAACGAATGCGCTGCCTGTTAATTAAAATGATACATCGAACCATATAAATGGGTAATCTGAACAGAAATATCCGGAAAGGGCAACATTACTTTTTTCCCAGGCATCTTTTTGCCATTACTCTTTGTCTATATTGCCGGTAAGAACTTACAAAATATTACCTTTGCTTAATTCTATTTCGATACATATATGAGGCAGTACATATACCTTTTTGTTTTACTGATCTCTTTGTTCGGCTATTCTTCCAGGGGGCAGACCAATATGCAAATCCAGATGCTTCCTGATGGCTCTGTGCCCGGAGAGGTGCAGGATACCATCGTAAGCTGGATAATCGATTTTCTTCATGGCGGGGGCGGTATGATTGATACCTCAAGTATAATCTACACAGGAAACGTGGCACAGTTTGGTCGTTACTCACGTGGGGACGATATCAGTAAACACTGCACTCCAGGATATGAGGGCTGTATGGATGAAGGTTTGATACTGTCAACGGGAAGTGTTGAAGAAGCCGGAGAATATGATCCCGGAAACGGCAGGGAATCACAAGCTTTCGGGTTTCCGCCCGGAACAGGTGGTGATCCTGATCTGCACAGTATGTATCAGCTATTGGGATATGAATTTTTTCAGGTTGGAGATAATGCATCCATTGAATTTACCTACATCCCTTATGGGGATGAGATAGAAATGCGGTATGTTTTTGCCTCTGAGGAATACCCCAATGAAATCTCCAAAGATGATGTCGACCTGACGGACGGAAGCCAGATGCATGATCTTTTTGGTATCTGGGTGGATCTTATGCCACTGGTGCCCGGGCTGGACAGGTTTAATGCAGCTATTTTTCCTGATTTTCTGGGACTCCCCGTACCTGATAACTGGATTACCCTCTCTACGATAAATCCTGGTGAACATCCCCAATATTACATTACCAATAACGATGATGGTTTTCCAAATCAGCCCCTCGGTACACAGTTTGACGGATTGACGGCGCCCAAGGTGGAATTGCGGTTGTCAAAAAGTGTACAGCGGTGCAAAGAACACAATGTCAAGATTGCTATCGAAGATTTTGTTTTCAATGATCCGGAAACCGGTGAATCGACCTTCGGGATCAATAGCGCCGTTTTACTGGCAAAAGGCAGCCTGATAGGGGGGACCAATGAACCTTCCTGGTCGATCGATTCCCTTTGGGAAACCAATCACCAGAGTCATGAAGGTAAACTCATCGAAGATTGCTCCAGTTTGCTGCTTACGATAACACTGGACAATACCTTCACCGATCCGAAATATGATGTTGGTATTGCGCTGTATCCTGATATATATTGGGAAAATCTTGATATCAGGTATACGGATGAATATGGTGGTGGTGTGATCACACAGGATGAAAGTTATGTCCGTTTTGAGAATGGAGGCAGTCTGACCAAGAAAATACGCATTACGGCTAAAAACCTGGACCAGGACCTGCAAAATGTACTATTCAGCTGGAAAACAGATCCATGTGACAAGAAGAACCCCTTTACCGCACTGTATTCAGGTATTATGACTTTCGATCTGATTAAAAACGAGCCCTTTGCTTTCGATGTCAATCCCAAGGTCTATTCGGGTTATTGTAAGGAAACCATTGAGGTAACAGTTACCGATATCACTTCGGGAGGTGTGGAGCCGGTATACTACCTGTGGCCTGAAGTGTCCGTTCCGCCTGTGGATTCATATTTCCATACCATTGAAAATTCACCCGATTTCATTACGGTTGAGGTAAAGGATTATTGTAATAACGATACCACCATGCAGATCCGGTTTGACAATAAACCCATGCATCTTGTCGATATCCCTACCATTTCATTCTGTAAACCCGGGATGGAACAGGAGGTGGAGGTCGTACCCGACATGAACTACCATGATTTTCCGGGATATGGTTATTCAAATGTTGACTGGACCAACCTGGGATATACTCCACCCCAGTTTATTGGTTCCGGCAACCCTTTCACCATAGTCTATGATGACAACTTCATAGAGGAAATTTATTACATCAAGTATGATGTAACCGACGTATGTGGCGCCCTGACGTCTGATACCGTGAAAGTGGATCAGACAGGTAAACTGGATGCGGGTGACGATCACTACATCTGTAAGGGTGAATCTGTCGAACTGGTAAACTTTACCCCCGTTTTTGAAAATGATCCGGATAATTACAAATGGTATGAACGTATTACCGCTTCCAACTGGCAGTTGTTAGGTACCGGCAATTCCATCACCGTTACGCCTGATGATACCACAACCATTATCCTCGAGATCTATGATAAATGTGAGGAAACGCAGATCGATTCCATTAGGATCTTTGTAGATCATTTTGCACCTCAGATTGTGGTTACCCCTTCATCCAGGGAGGTTTGCCCAGGGGAAAGCGTTTCATTCACAGCCAATGAGGCCAATTCCTACCTGTGGACCCCGGGAGGTGCCACCACGCAAAGCATAACGGTGACAGAATACGATCCGGGAGTATATACCTATACGCTTACAGCCTCCTCTGACTATTGTATCGACAAGGAAGTTTCAGATTCCTTCGAAGTATTTCCGCAACCCGAGGCTCTATTCTCCTTTGATCCGGATGAAGAAGCCTGTACAGGAGAAGAGATTCAGTTTACTTACGGTCATGACCCAACAGGGAAAGAATTTCAATGGAACTTTGGTGATAATACCACCAGCACTGCGGTTAATCCTGTGCATACCTACAATCTGGAAGGCTTGTATACGGTCTACCTTCACGTTCAGCAGTACATTTGTGAACACGATACGACAATGACCGTGCTGGTTAACCCCTTGCCTTCCCCCGATTTTCAGGCGGATGTGGATGAAGGATGCCTGCCCGTAACGGTGAACTTCAACAGTGGCAGTTCCCAGGATATTGCAGACAATGCGGTCTTTGAATGGACGTTTGGGGATGGAACCGGTTCAGGAGAAGAAAATCCTACCCATACGTATAATGAAGCCGGATGGTACTCCGTCGGGTTAAAGATCACCAATACCGAAAGGTGTTTTGCAGATGTATTTAAATCAGACCTGATTCAGGTCAATCCGAATCCGCTGGCAGGATTTGAAGCGGATCCGTGGATTGCTACCATGGATGATCCTGAGATAAGCTTTTTCAATTTGAGTGATAGTGACTCGTTGCTTGTCGATTATGCATGGGATTTTGGTGACGGCGGTTCAAGCAGTGAAGAAAATCCGATTTATACCTATAATCAACCGGGAGATTTCGATATACACCTGCGTATCGAAACCGTTAACGGATGTTGGGATACCGTTATGGGTAAAGTGGCTATCACGGAATTCGTGAAGCTTTATATTCCCAATGCCTTCACACCCAATAACGACGGGCTCAATGACTTCTTTGAGATCAAGGGAACACCGGTGACCGACTGGCATCTTTATATTTATGACAGATGGGGAGGTCAGGTCTGGAGTACACACAATTTTGAAAATCTCTGGGATGGAAGGGATTATTCGGGAAATCCAGTTCCGCCGGCCATGTATATCTACCAGATAACCGGAACAGATTACAAAAAAGAATCCTTTAGCTATAAAGGCACAGTGACGGTCGTCAGATAACAATCGATAAATTGCCGCTGGAAGATAGTATTAATCTGGAAATTCCTTAGGTTTCTTAATGGTAAAAGCTCGGCTGATGTTGAAGCCGATATGTATGTCGCCATCAAGCCACCTGCCGGTCGATCTTCCGAGAAAATGCTGTTCGATGAGCCCCTCCGCGTTAGATACATACAACTGGAATACATGCCCTCCCGTCTCGATATCAAATCCAACGGAAAACGGATTTTCATATACACTGGCAGTCTGTTGTGATAGCAGGTAAAAGTATTCTACATTGATGCTTACACGGTTGCTGATCTTGAACCTTCCGCCGGCGCCGATGGACCAGACATCATTGTCATCTGTTGTTTCTTCCACGAGATTGTAATGAACAAAGGAAGGCATAAGCTGCAAAGAAACACCCCTGGAGATCTTCCTGGCGATCAACAGTTGGTGGGCATAAGAAAGACGGGAGGAAAAGTAGTTTTCCCGCTCGGGATATTGCCATTTTAGAGAGCTGATGGCCATGCTTCCAAAATAATCCATTGTAATAGGCATTTTCTTCTTACCCGTACTCTGTCTCAGGATCTTCACTTTGACCCATCCATCATACGTCTTCAGATAGCTTGACCTGCCAATCCCAATACCCAGCCAATCATTTATACCATATTGGAAACCAATTCTTGTATTGGCCTGGTCCAATCCGAAAAATTCATACCATCCTGAATTCACCCTGCCAAACCGGTGTTGTACATTGAAAATGAGGTTACCCGTCGGAGGGTTTTCTACCGATTGTCCAATAACAAGCAAGGTAGTCTTGAATGTTGCATCCGTGTATTCTACCCGTGGTTCATCATCAGCCAGAAGGTCCATCATATCATCCTGTGCCAGTAAAGCACAGGAAAGAAATAGGAATAGTATTAATTGAATATGTTTCATGATATTTATCTGATCACAACAGGTTAATTAATTGCAAGGCACGATTCAGTTCTGCTGAATTTCAGGTTCATTTGAGCTCTTTCATAGTGATATCGACATGAACATCCACAATCTCGGCAATCTTACCTGCCACTGCCCCGGGAATGCTGATATTGTAATCTGCGATTGCGACCTGGAATTTTGCTTTTCCGTGAATGAAATCGTCGCTAACTTCAAAAATGCCTTCCGCTTCAACTGGCTTCGTAACCCCGTGAATGGTGAGGTTTCCTTTTACCATGGCAGGGTAACTCCCGGTTTTCTTAAAATCAATTTCATCCAGGTTGATTACCTTACCCTGGAAAGTAGCATTGGGAAACTGATCGCTTTCCACATAATTCTCATTGAAATGCTCCTGCATTAATGCTTTTTCAAAAATGAAGGATTTCATTAAAATTTTGAAAACCAGGTCTCCTGTTTGAATATCCAGGGCAGCATTCGCCTGGTTGTTATGTGCTTCAATGGTCTCCAGCGGGGCTTCGGAATGAAACCATACATGACCGTTCTTGGTAATATACCGCTGTCCAAAAGCGATGGTTGAAAAGCTGGCAATAAGCAGGAATATTATTATTTTTTTCATGATTTAAATTATTTATTAATGATAGAACATTGTTCCAGTATGACATCAGTCCCATTATATCCGGAACAAAAACCTTTGACCCTTACCATTTCATTAATATCCAGAGCGAGTGCCTTTTCGTTGTGATTGGGCAACATGGTGCATCGAATGCCTTCGTCGCCAAACATACCTTTGTTGAAAACGAAGGCAAGAACGACTAGGCTATCCCTGTCTTCAATATGAGAAGCAATGCCCGACAATTCGAGTATTTTTCCCGTGTAGTTTATTTCATCCTGTTTTCCTTGTGCAAAATGCTGATAGCATGCAGTGGCACTCATCACAAAGTCTGGTTTGGCGTTTTCATAGTCCCTGTGTGGCTTATTATAGACAAAGAACCAGAGATATGCGGCAACCAGTGCTCCGATAATGGCAAGTATTCCAACGATTTTAAGTAGTTTCTTCATGGTTGATTGAATTAGTTTATAAACAGTTCATTACGGATGAGCCTGTCAGTTTTCAGGCGTACCGTCCGCTACCCATTTTTCTATTTTGGCAATGTCACAATCCCCAAGTTTACCTCCTCCTTTTGGCATGGCTGGCCATCCGTCATCATGCCTAATGACCCCAAGCAAACTGCCATTACTGGCTGCAACAACAATATCATTATAATTTTCCAGGTGAACATTACCCTGGGGTGCTCCACCGCTGTGGCAACTTGTACAATTCGAATTGATTACAGGCCATACATCTTCAGCATAGCTCACGCTGGCTGTATCACAATCAGGAGTTACGGGATACAACTCTTCGACATTGTCATAGTAACAGGACTGCATCAGTACTACCGTCGCTAAAGCAACAAAAAGATTCTTTATCCTTCTAATTATTTGGTGTTCCATCCTCTATCCAGATTTTAACTTGTTCAATTTTACAATCGGAAAGCTTAGGTGCATTCTTCGGCATGGGCGAATACCCAGCAGAATGGCTTATGGCGCCGAATAATCTTCCGTTTTCAGCCTGAACTACGATCGAAGCGTAATTTTCAAGGCTGATATTTCCTGTTGGCTGGCTTCCGCTGTGGCATCCAACGCAGTTCAATTCGATCATGGGCCAAATGGTTCCGCTGAAGGTTACGTTCGAGGTGTCACATTCCTCATCACAATGGTTATTTTGAGCTCCCTGCTCGATCCATTTACGGATTAAATTTATCTGTTCGGAAGTAAGCGGATCATTTGGTGGTGGCGGCATCCTGTCATCCGGATCATCGTCTGTTATCTTTTCAAATAATTTGCTGTTATCCGGATCTCCGGGCTCAATATCCCCATAAGACATAATGGAGGTATAATCAATCAGCAACACATCCTGATCTTCACTTAGCTGGTTATGACAACCTATTGTCGCACAGGTTGAGTTGATCAACGGGAAAATTTCATTCTGAAAATAGACCGTATCAGGATCACAAGGCTGATCATCTCCTCCGGGATCAGAAAAGGTGGTATCACTGATCCATTTTTCAATTTTCAAAATGGTACAATCATCCAGCTGACTTCCATCCTTTGGCATGGGTGAATAACCTGCCTGGTGTTTCAATGCACCCAGCAGGGCACCATTTTGCGCAACAATTGATACATGATCATAATTGGTGAAGTCCAGGTTTCCCGTTGGTTGATCGCCGGAGTGACAGCTCAGGCATTTATCCTGCAGGATAGGATAAATCGTTCCCGGATAGGTTATGTCAGTGGTATCGCAAGGAATATTTCCAAATACAGTGTCGTTTGCCCAGATCTCAATGATTCGAATATCACATGCGGAAAGCATGTCGCCATCTTTTGGCATGGGATAAAAGCCCTCGTCGTGGTTTACCGCACCGACCAGGGACCCATCATTTACTATGGCAGCCAGGTGATCATAATTGGTCAGATCAAGGCCGTAGCTGGGTTGAGATCCGCTATGGCACCCCAGGCAGTTCGCCTGTAAAATGGGTAAAACACTTCCATTAAAAGTGACAATAAGGGTATCGCATTCGCTCGTATCCGGTGGAAACGGATCCTCTGGTAATACCGGTTCATGTTTACAACCGTTCCATACGAGAAGCATCTGAAACAAGATCAGCAATGCAGCCGGAACAATGTAGCGATGATTTCTTTTCATTGATTTATAACGACTTTTCATTTGCAAATATGATAGAGCGATGACAGTATATAAAACTTATCTTTCCGAAAGCGTAAAATACACTTCCGAATTGGAATTTTATAGTGCCAAATCCGAATCCCAAAATTAGAATTTTACATTTAGCCAGTCTTTAAAATCGCCAGAACGGTCTGTACTGGTTATGGCATCCTTTGAGAAAGGCGGGGAAAGCTCGATCTTGATTCTTGATTTGGAGTAGGAGACCATTTTTGAGATAGCATCATAATTGATGATCATGGATCGGTTGATACGAAAGAACTGTTTCGGGTTAAGTTGCTTTTCCAACTGGTCCATCGTAAAGTCAAGAAGGTATCTTTTTCCGTTTTTCATTACAGCATAGAGGCTCTTGTTTTCAATAGGGAAATAGGCTACTTCAGGAATATCGATAGTCCGGATCTCCTGTCCGATCCTGACCATGATCCTGCTCAAATGTTCTTGCTGCTGTTGTTTCAGTATGTTTATCAACGTCTCATAATCTGCTGCCTCTGGTTTTAAGGATGTCCTGAACTTCTCCAGGCTCGAGGTCAGCTCCTCTTTTTTGATCGGTTTCAATAAGTAATCGATACTGTTGACCTTAAAAGCTTTTATGGCATACTGGTCATATGCAGTGGTAAATATTACCGGTGATTGGACGGAAACCTGCTTGAAAATTTCAAAACTGTTCCCGTCGGCAAGGTGGATATCCATAAAGACAAGATCAACCGCCTTACCCGATTTGAAAAAAGAAACGCTTTCTTCAACGGTGTCTAAAACTGTTAAAATATTCACCTCAGGATCAATTTCATGAAGCATCTTCTCCAATCTTTTGGCTGTTGCCGGCTCGTCTTCTATGATGAGTATATGCATAAATCTCAATCTAATATGGGTAGTAATACGGTAAAATGGGTTTCAGAATCGGCAATGCTAACCTTTTTTCCGGTGATGATGTGATATCTGTCCATAATATTCTTCAGTCCGAGACCTGTTGAGGATTCCATTTTCAGCTTAGGCTGAAGATTATTGCTGACAATGATATGCTCATCATCATTTGTAACGCGGATTTGCAATGGTTTATTTCGGGAAATGATGTTGTGCTTCACTGCATTTTCAACCAAAAGCTGAAGAGACAGGGGAGGTATTTTTGATTCCAGGATATTTTCATCCAATTGTACCTGCATATCCAGGTTTTCGTCAAACCTGTTTTTTTGTATAAAGTAATAATTCCTGAGCATCAGCAATTCCTCGCGCAAAGGAATCAGTTCCGTCTCTTTCACTTCAAGTATGTTCCTGAAGAAATCAGATAAACTGTCCGCATATTCCACTGCCTGTTTCGGTTGATCTTCAATCATGGAGATCAGGGTAGAGAAACTATTGAAAAGGAAGTGTGGATTAATCTGGTTTTTTAGGGTTTGAAATTCAAATTCAAGTTTCTCCTTTTTTCTGGTTTCCACCAGCTTTAATCTGTTCTCCCTGTACAGAAGAAAGAAATAGAAAATCCCGAGCAGAACCATTATCACTATGAGAATAAACCACCACCTCAGGTAAAAAGGTTTTAAAATCGAAAAATGAACAGCATGAATCTCTGAAACATTTTGCATGTAATCATTAAAAGCAGCCAGTCGAAAGGTATAATCTCCCGATGGAAGGCTGGCATAACCGGCCCTGCGATCGTAAGTGAGCTTCCAGTCCGGTTCATAGCCATCCAGATGGATGTTAAAACGCACCTTTCGTGGAGCGAGGTACCAGTGTCCGGTATATTCGAAAACCAGCTGGTTTTCATCGGATGACAATTCTATGCCATTCCATAACCTGACAGGGGAAAGGTTAACCATGGTACGGTCTATGACCACTTTCGGCGTTAACCTGAAATTAAAGAGATGATTGACATCCACTTTTATAATGCCTTTCCTGGTAGGGAAATATATCTGATCTCCCTTTTTATAGGCACAATTCAGGTCTGCGATAATATGACGTAAATCGAGTTCTTCGTCCAATCTTGTAATGACTTCTTTTTGCGTATCATAGATAATTAATCCGGATTCGGCTAAAACGAAAACATATTTTGACTGGCATACCAGGGAATAGATTTCTCCTGCATCAGCCTCAAATGGTATTCCAATGGAATCAAAACCTTGGCTATCATACCGATAGACACCTGATGAGGAAGTGCTTATCCATATATTACCTGATTCGTCCTCATCCATTGAATAGATTACATCATCCCCAAGCCCAGAAGATTCCTCAAAGAAACTGAACCGGGTTCCGTCAAATTTGACCAAACCATTTCCATCCGATGCAAACCAGACATTTCCTTTTTTATCCTGTAACACCCGGTAGATAAAGTTATTGCTCAAACCAGTTTTGTTATCATAGGAACGGATCACTTCGGGAGGATCCTGCCTTTTCCCGTTTCTCCTGAGTTGAGAAGCGCCGCCAAGTGTTGCTACCCAAATATCATCCTTTCCGAATGAAATATTCAATACACTGTTGTTGATTAGCTTACTGTTTTCCTGGGTAATGGAATGTACTTTTTTAGTCACTGGATCCATGATCAACACCCCCTGACCGAAGGTGGCCATCCAGATAAACCCATACTCATCAATTTGTATGTCGGTAATCCGGGATGTGGCTGGTAAATAATCATCCAATAGCACTTCTGTTCCCCTTTTGGAGAGGCAAAACAATTTGCCATCTTCAGCAACGATCATCTCTTCTTTTTCATTGAATGCGAGTGAGGTTACTTTCTTCAGATCAAATTCCTGGTACGTTTCCAGCCTTGAAAAGGCTCCACCACTGGATACATACAGGCCTGTATTTCCCAGCAACCAGAGATTTCCCTGTGCGTCAGCATGGGTCATCCGGACATCCCTGTCAAAGAAGTTACCGGAGATTCTTGCCTTCAGAGGCAGGGATCCTGGTTGCACCGGGATGTACACCAGTCCATTTTCCGTATCAGTTACCCACAATGAATTCCCTGAAATTTCCAGGTGGTCAATAGTCCCGAAACCAAAGCTGTCAATGATCCTGAATCTATTTTCAATGGGGTTATAATTACAGATACCGCCATTATGGAACCCCATCCAATAATTATCCTCAGCATCTCTTCTGACAAATCTCACGATCCTGTCAGGAAGACCATCCTCAGTACCGAAAACTTTAAATTGATGACGGTCTGGTTTTGC
The DNA here is from genome assembly GCA_037382165.1 of bacterium. Lineage (GTDB taxonomy): Bacteria > Bacteroidota > Bacteroidia > Bacteroidales > F082 > JAADID01. Next base: position 17,113 of record JARRQC010000066.1, read on the forward strand.
CGTGATGATTACCAGCCCATTATCGGTTGAGGCCAGCATTTCGTCTTTTTCACCCTGTTCGAGGTTATAGATGTAATTGTCGGGAAGTCCGTCCGCAGTGGTCAGATGGGTGGTCTGTGTTCCGTTAAAATAATAGATGCCTGAACCATTGGTCCCCCACCACAATCTTCCGGAATCATCCATAAGTATATCATTGATACCTGAATAACGGCTGGTATCCGCGCTTCGCCAGAGATTAACCTTTCGGTCCTGGATGTAAATTATACTTCCATCCTGACAACCTGCCCAAACCCGTCCGTCTGACCCTACAGATAGGGCATTTACCCTTTCCGATGTTCCCTCCTTTAGATCAGCACTGAAACGAATGGCAAACTGACCATCCCAACGATACACCCCCTGTTCCGTCCCCAACCATATAAAACCTGATGTATCTGAATCTAGAGCACGTATGGAAGCGGGCTCAATATCTGCCGGAAGTGCGGATTGTTTTACATAAACATCAATGACCGGCTCCTGAGCCCATGTCCCGAATATACAGAAGACAAGCAGAATGGTTGGTATGGCAATTTTCCTTGTCAATCCTTCTTTTCCTTCAATAACGCTTGTATCCTGACGTCAACTGTCTCTGCAATTTTCTGGTTTACTACATTAGGAATGCGGATATCGTGATCTTCCAATCGAACGGTAAAATCACTTTCTACCTGAATGCCCTTTTCCGTGAACAGCACTGTTGCCGGGATGATCCTTTCTACTTCTACACCATGAATGGAAAGTATCCCTTTTGCTCTTACATGCTGTAAGTCAGGATTTTTATTGTCCAGGTCTTCTATGATCTTTCCCTGGAACGTGGAATGTCCATATTTATCGGTTTCCATGTAATTCTCATAGAAATGTTCCTGTTGTAAAGGACTGTTGAAACCGATAAATGATTTATTTTCAATTTTAAAAGCAAATCTCCGGTCCGAAATATTGATGGCACCCTGTACATTGTCAGAAGATGCCGTAATTGTTTCCAGCGGAGCATCTGAAACAAAAGTCAATTTCCCGGACCGGGTGAGGTAAACCTGTCCCCAACTTTTACTCATTGGGCAAGCTGCCAGGAACACCAACATCGAAAGGGTAATGAGAGGCTTCACATTCAGCATTAGTTTTCAGCAAGTTTAGTAAAAAATTAAGAACCGAATAAAAGACTACGATTGCTTATATTTGTTGTAATGGCTGAAACGGAAAAGGTGAAAATTATAAAATCCACAGGTGAAAAAGTTGATTTCTCACTGGAAAAGCTGAAAAACGGCCTGTCTGCTGCCGGAGCAGACCGGGAACAGGTTAAAGAAATAGCGGAGGAGGTAGAACGTAAAATCTATAATGGCATAAGCACCCAGCAGATCTACAAACTCGCTTATGCGCTCTTAAGAAAAAAGCGTTCGCATAAAACGGCAGGACGATATCGCCTGAAAAAGGCCATTTTTGAACTGGGACCTTCCGGTTTTCCATTTGAAATTTTTGTGGGTAAATTGTTTGAATCCTTTGGTTACCAGGTTAAAGTCGATGTAATAATGGAAGGGAAATGTGTACAGCATGAAGTCGACGTTGTTGCCAGCAAGAACAATACCCTGGTAATTGTGGAAACGAAATTCAGAAGTGACTACCGGGGCAAAACAAATGTACAGGTACCCTTGTATATTCACTCCCGGTTCAATGATATCACGGACAAATTGAAAGATGATTCCAAATACGTGAATTATACCATACGCGGTTTTGTCGTCACCAATACACGTTTCACCACCGATGCCATTAAATATGCTGAATGTGCGGGACTCGGTCTGATTTCCTGGGATTACCCCTCCAAAAGCAGTCTGAAATACTATATAGATCAATCAGGACTGCACCCCGTTACTTCTCTCCATACGCTGCGAAAACAGGATAAAAAACCTGCTGATTGATTCCGGTATCGAAAACGAAAGGCTGAAAAGAATCCTGGATGAAGCGGAATTATTGTCGAAAGCCGATGTGTAGACCTGCAAAATGGCGGGTCTGCTAAAGGGAATTTTTACCCTTTATTCCGTACTATCAACAATTTATATGCAGTTAATTGCTCCCTGGTGAACCCAGTAGCCATTGTATCAGCTTGGCCGGTTCCTTCAGGAATCGGTTAATGCCCTCCCCTGAAAATACCAAGTTTTAGGTATTTACCCCCGTTTAATCTCTCAATATGTTTGCAATATCAAGTCAAAGAGATCATGATGAGAGTCGTTAATTTTTACATTTTAGTTATTTCAGCAATATTATTACTCTATCCCCATTCTTCCACACAAGCACAATCCGTGCTTGAGAGTAATAATTTGACCGTCAACCGTGCAGGTCTGATGCTGAACAGCGATAGCAAACTGAATATCGGGGGATATGGCCAGGTGGATTATAACCAGCCAGTCGGAAATGGAAATACAGGTAACGGGAAACTGGATGTACACCGGATTGTCCTGCTTTTCGGGTACAGGTTTACCAACAAACTCAGTTTCGTGACGGAAATAGAGGTTGAGCATGTAAGTGAAGTATACATTGAACAGGCTTTTTTCAACTATGCTTTCAATACCTATTTCAGCCTCCGCGGAGGATTGATGCTGATTCCCATGGGTATTATCAATGAATACCATGAACCACCCACATTCAACGGTGTGGAGCGCCCGCTTATTGACAAATATATTGCCCCCACTACCTGGAGAGAGATTGGCATTGGGGCAACTGGAACTATCCCTGAAGTATCGATGAGATACCAGGCTTACCTGGTGAATGGCTTCAAGAGTTATGCTGACGGGAGGGGATACCTTGACGGTTCCAATGGCCTGCGAAAAGGCAGGCAAAAAGGAGCGGAATCCATGTTCTTTTTTCCAAGTGTTTCTGCCCGGCTGGAATATTATGGCATATTGGGATTAAATATTGGTTTATCAGGATATTTCGGCAAAACCCAATCTTCCAAGTTTAATGCCATCGAACGCCAGGATAACCTGGCGGTGGCTTCCGCAGATTCCTCCGTTGTGGGCATATCCATGGTCGGAGCTGATGTCCGCTATAACAGAAAAGGATTAGTAGCCAGGGCACAGGTCTATTATACCTCGATAAGCAATACCAGGCAATACAATTACTTCACCACTGTTGAAGGGCAACCCAATGACCTGGGCAGCAGCATGTATGGCTATTATGTTGAATTTTCCTACAACCTTTTCAAACCGGTCAGGAAGATTAAGAGCGAGCTTATACCCTTTATCCGGTTCTCCCAATATGATACGCAAGCAACCGTGGATTCTGAAATAGGAAAGGATAGCAGCTATCAGACTACTGCCATTACAGTCGGTATAGGTTACTGGTTCATCTCCCAGCTTGCACTTAAAACGGATGTGCAGTTTTTGAAAAAAGGCAATGCCGGTGACTATAAAGCCATGTTCAATGCCGGTATCGCCGTAATGTTTTAGGCTATGAAACGAATTATAATCATTTCCTTAATTGCAGCGAGCTTCATGGTGATCCATTTGAGTATGGTGAACCCGGGCGAAGGTGTGGATGTCCCTGTCAAGAAGATGGAAAAAGCCATCCGGAAGGTGTGGAAGATATCCGATTTTCAATTGGTGAAAGAATCGGATGGTGATGGAAGATATTGTTCTGAAATGGGATGTTGGTTTCGGGTCACTGCATCAGGAGAAGACCTGGGCAGGATTTATGTGGGACGGGTAAACAGTTGCAGATCTGGAGGCTGCACCGTTAACATGAAAGAAGAGGAAGTAGCCTTTGAATTCTTTGATTATTTCCTGCTTACCGATATGTCGGGAGAAGTAAAATGGGTAAAAGTGTTCAACTACCAGGCAACCCAGGGGCATGAGGTGATGAGCAGGGGCTGGTTGAACCAGTTTCGGGGTCTTACCTCTGAAATACACCCGGTCTTTGGTGAGGATAATGAAGCGCTTTCCGGCGCTACTGTCTCTGCAAAAGCCATTACCCAGGATATTCAGGATGTGCTGCAATGTCTTGCAGTCAATTGATCCACTTGCTTTTTGTAACTTCGACAGGCAGTATTTGTGAACATGAGTTGGACAGATCCGGTTGTCAAAAGCCTGTCTGAGAAGTATGGGCGAGAACTTCAACTTTTATCCGTCGATCCTGTGGGTGGAGGTTCGATTAATGACACTTTTCGCCTGACTACTACAAAAGGAGAATTCTTCATAAAGAAAAATTCAGTATCCAGGTTTCCCGAAATGTTTGAAAAAGAAGTCCAGGGACTGGAAATACTGAGAAATGCAGATGAATTGCCGGTGCC
>JARRQC010000067.1:0-11660 GCA_037382165.1 bacterium
GATAATTTCATGGCGGATGTGTGTGGTATATATTGAGTCAGTTTAAAGGTACGAATAAAGTATCTGTTTGTCAACTATTTATTCATTCACCCGGACTTAGACTTCTATTCTGGCCCATTCGCTGACATCGCAAATCTTCAGGCCGGTGCACCTGGGCTCAGTGCCAAATACCACTTATTGATTATAAGGGTTGTTTTCCAGCTCGTACTACAAGTTGATGGCGAAACTTCCCTCCCTGTTTCAGCCCCCCAACTTGCTGATCATCACTGTCGCAAATGCCAGTGCCATGAAAAAGCCGATCATGTCGGTGATGGTGGTAAGGATGGGGCCCGATGCCAGGGCGGGGTCTATATTCCTTTTTTTCAGGATCAGCGGAACGGTACCCCCGATAGATACGGCCACCAGGGTGTTGAGTGCCAGCGCGCCGCCCACGACAAGCCCCAGGTATACATTTCCTTTCCACAGCCAGGCTGCCGCACCGATCAGGATGCCGAGCACCAGCCCATTGATGAGACCAACCGAGATCTCCTGCAGCCATACCCGGAAGGTCTCCGAGGGTTTGACCACACCCAGCGACAACTCCCGCATACTCACCGCAACGGCCTGGTTGCCCGTACACCCGCTCATATCCGAGATGATGGGCAGAAAGACCGCCAGTGCAATCACTGCACTGAGTGTATCCTGGTAAAAGGCGATCACGCTGGCCGCGATGATGTTCAAGAAAATATTGACCGATAACCAGGATAACCTCCTTTTCGATCTCAGGAAGACAGGCATGCTCCTCAATTCATCACCACCGACGATACCCTGCGTTTCCAGGTGCTCCATGGCGGTTCTCTCCTGTTCGGCTTCCAGCACATTCTTTCTGCGAAGGACCCCTACCAGTAATCCTTTATCGTCAACGACTGGCAGGGCGAAATAATCATAAGTATCAAAATAATTGACCACCTCCACCAGGCTGGCGTGCACATTGACGGACAGCGTTTCGGTGACCATGATCTGGTTTAGCTTTACCGGACTGTCGTTCATCAGCAGGTCCTGCATCTGCAGTACGCCCAGGTATTTTCCTGCTATGTCGGTTACATAGATATATCTGACGTGGTAGTGGCTGTATTTTTCCACATTCCGCCGCAGGTCATTCACCACTTCACCCACGGTCATCGTTTCCGGATAAGAGAGGTATTCGGTCAGCATCAGTCCGCCGGCGGTTTCAGGATCATACTCGATCAGCTTACGCACGTTGACCGCCTCCTCGGGGTCCATTTCCGTAAGGATGGCTTCCGCTTCCTTTTTTTCCAGTTCAAGGATGATATCTGCCTGGTGATCACTGGGCAGCTCGCTGATGATGGCTGCCGCTTCCCCCTTGTCCATATTTTCCAGGATGCCCATGGTCTGTGCATCGGCGATCTCCTCCAGGATGCCTGCTGCGTCTTCAGGAGACAGCATCGAGAAAAGCCTTATCTGGTCCGGCTTTTCCAGGCGTCCTATTACGTAGATCATTTCCCTTGAACTCAGCGAATCGATATAACCTGCCAGCTTAGGCAGGTCATTTTCATTCATCATTTGAATGATCTGCTGCCATTTGGCTGATTCAACTTCTGTCATCATAATAACTTCTCTAATTTGCCTTCAATTTAGCAATTTCCATCTAATTCACCAGCCAACAGATGCTCTAAGGCCAATTTATTCGTCACAGCAGGGATGAGTGATTCAGCTAATCGACAATCCAGGAAAATCCCCCGGGTAAAGAACCCCATCTATAAGGGTGACCAATCCATTAAAAGGATCATCCAGCAGATCCAGGTGGCCGTCCAGGTCGGCATAAACAATATTCGGACGGGCAAGGGCAAAATGCAACCCGGCATGGATACCGAGCGCCGATTCGTCTATACATCCGACCATGGCCTCGACCCCGGCTGACTTGGCCACTGAGTTGATATGCAGGGCTTCGGTTATACCACCCACTTTCATTAATTTGATATTGATCATGTCGGTGGCCTCATTGCTTGTCAACCGGAATACATCCTTCAGCGTCATGAGACTCTCGTCAGCCATCACCGGAACGTGTACCCGCTGGGATTACCTCCTTCAAACTTCACATAGAGCTGCCGTAAGCCGATTTCGCGTTCGATATTCCGGACCCGTGTAAACGAAGTATCTTCAACTTCCATGTTGATGATATCCTCATATGCTTCCACCCGGCTCAAACCATCGAGGCTGGTGTCCTTTACAATCTCACTCAGCCTAAGGGATTCCCTGGAAAGGACGGTTCCTTTGGAGGTTACACCATCCAAAAGGAACATACTGTTATTCGGTTCGTGCATATCCGGTTTTTCATCCATGGTTTGGTGTTTTTTTATTTTCAGTCATCCATCCATTCTGACGCTAATAGTTGTTAAAATTATAGCAATTAGGAATAAGTTGTTGCTGTTACAGAGAAATTGACAAGATTCTGTTAATTAATGATTTACAATAATTTTATCCTGGATCTTCAGGTGCTCCGGTTTGGTAAGACAGTGTAAGACAGGCTATAGCACGGGAAACGATTCATCAAAGGGAAATGGATAACTGTTACATACCTCTTTTGTCAATCGTATGATTGAGTAATATCAATTCCAACATTAAGTATGCCGCCAGCTAAATCAAAGCATTTCAAGCGGTTATGTATTAGCTTTGTTATACAGCTTACAAGTAACCCCAAAATGGAAACAATTAAAGTCAGTAAGGCGGATCTGGAAGGCAAGCGGACCATTTTCTTTGAGATTGGTTTGATCATCGCATTGATTGCTGTCTATTTTGTATTCAGTTTAAAAGTTGGGCAACACAATGATACTTTTGTTGATGACGTAGCACTGGTCACGGAAATGGAGGAAATGGTGCCGGTTACCGTTCAGGAAGAACCTCCGCCTCCGCCTCCCAAACCCCCTCAGGTGATAAGCAGGATCACGATAGTCGATAATGATATAGATGTCGCGCAGGAGGAAGTAAATATCAACGCGGCTGCCGATCAGGAGACCGTGATACCGGAATATGTTCCCTATACTCCCGTTGAAGAGCCTGAAGAGGAGATCGAATCAGAAAAAACCATTTTCGTAGTGGTTGAGAGTATGCCACAGTTCCCGGGAGGAATTCAAAAGCTCCTCGAATACCTGCACAATAATATCAGGTATCCTGTATTGGCCAAAGAGTCCAACATCCAGGGTAAAGTCTTTGTATCCTTTGTTGTTGAAAAGGACGGTTCGGTGACCGATGTCAAGGTGCTAAGAGGCATTGGTGGCGGATGTGATGAAGAAGCTGTACGTGTTGTAAGCGAAATGCCTAAATGGATACCCGGCAGGCAGCGCGATGTGCCAGTTAGGGTCAGGTACAATCTCCCGATCAAATTCGTACTCCAGTAACCTGCTTACCCAACGAAATTTTATCCATACCTGCTGATCTCAAGCAAACGCTTTCGGTCAAGGATCTCGATTTTTTTCCCGCGCAGTTCGATCATCCCTTCATTTTTTAATTCTGTAAGGAGCCGGACAGTACTTTCCGTTGAGATCCCGGCAAAATCGGCAATATCTTTTCTGGATAATTGTTCAAACAATACATCCTGGTCAAAGTTTTGGTCGCAAAGGTAGAAGATGATATCGGCCAGGCGTCCGTGCATTTGCTTGTGACCAAGGCTTTTGATCCGTTTAAAGAGTTGTTTTTCTTTGTTGCAGTACCATTCGATGATATCTGAGGCAAAGCGGCCGTGTTCAAGTAAGATTTTTTTAAAACTTTCCTTGTTGATCATGCAAATGGTGGAATCGACAAGCGCTACGGCAGAATAATGGTAAATGTTGTCCCCATAGAGGGATGATAAGCCGACGAATTCCGAAGTTTTGAGGATATTGATGTTAATATGTCTGTTATTGGGACTTTCCAGGAAGATCTTTACCATCCCGTCAGCAATATAAAGGATATGGGAGGAATAGGCCTTTTCCTTGCATATATTTTCACCTTTGCTGTAGACAACCTGTGTCTTATTGCGGTTTATAAAATCGCTTTCATCGGGTATCTTTTGCCTGAAGCAATTTGTACTATGGATGCAATCAAGGCAGTTGGTAATTTCAGAAAAATCATCCATCGGAAAATCTTTTGCATATTCCGCACCAGAACCACATATCAATACAAATGTAGGATTTATATCAATCCATTGATTGAATAACATCATCCGGGAAGTTAAGGGACAAGTAATTGTTTTTCAGTTGAGAATACCAGGTCCTGGGGTACTTTTATATCATAAAAGAGGTCTGATCTATATCGAAGATTATGAAGAAGATGAAATTTCTCAAAACGAGGGGTACCATAGCCCGTTATGAGTCTTTGGTTCCCGTCACTTACAGGATTTTAGAGAATACAGCTGTCGCCGAGATCAGGGAACCTTATCCTGCGTATTATGGAAATTTCCCTGATCGTCCACGGTCCAACTCTCTTTTCTTATTCACCAAAAAATTCTATACACTTGATGAGGTGCAGGAATTTACCTGTGATCTGAAGGAATACCTGGATGATATTGATATTGACGTGGCTACAGCTGTCATTAATTTCGTGGACAGCTACGGTTATGCCATCCGCATTAATAACTTCATTCATTATGAGCATATCAGGTGGTTGCAAAAATGCTATTCAGGCTCGGGTGTTCAGTTTCAGCGACGAGTAAGACTTGGTGAACAGGCCAGTGTGACCATTTTTAAGTTATTCCATCTTTTCACCATAGAACAGGATATTTTGCGTGACGCCCGAAGTGCTGACGAAGGTTATCTTATCATACCCGCCCCTATCGACAGGGAGGAATTTCCCCGGTTAATGAATGTCATCAGGAACAATGCCGACTGCGGACTTTATGATGCCGCACAAGGTACGCTGGAAATAGGCCCGGATAACGTATCCATGATCAGGATCTTTGCCGAAAACCTTCGTACCGAAATGCTATACTGCATCCGCGAGCAATACTATAAACTGACCTCCAGTGAGGAAAGGGTAGGAGAGGGTACCGTACTCGAAACTTGATCAATAGCTAAACGAGATATCATGGTAAGAAAAATCGCTGTACCTGTCGTGAACGGCAAAGTGTCCAGGTCCTTTGAAAGATCAAGGGATTTCATGCTGTTTACCATAGGGGAAAAGGATGTTATTGAATTGGAGTTGAAGTCAACGCTTCTTCAGCCGGAGTATTTCCCCTTTTGGATAGCCGGCCTGGGAGTTACCGATCTGATCGCCCGAAATATCATTTCTTCATCTATCAGGAAGTTGAATCAGTACAAGATCAATGTATTTGTCGGTGTCAAATCGACCGATCCTGAATCATTGGTGAAAGATTACCTCCAGGGAACCCTGGAAACTTCTGATATTGTCGGAGAAGGCATCCCGCTGCTGTCAGGTTAGGCAGTATCTTAGCATTCATGTTTCGGCATGTCCTTGAAATCAGACCTTTTCCGGCTCATTGCTTTCCTGGGGTAGTTTTACATCCCCATACCGGGAGAAACATCAGACAGATCTTTTATACCTGGCTGTCAGGCTTGAAGGCCCGGTGCTTTTCACCCGCTTTGAATGATCGATACTCATCGAGCGTACATCTTCGATAGAATAAAAGGCTTTGGGATTAAATTCATTGACAACAGCGATGACGCTTTTCACTTTCTGTCTTTTGACAACAAGGAAAATGATATGTACGGGACCATCCTTGCCTTCCGCATCTGCTACCGTGACAGCAAATCCTTTTTCCCTCAGTTCACCGATCAATGGTGAGGCATCACGATGGGTGATGACCCGGATGATCTGAATGCCGATCGCCAGTTTTTCTTCTATTCTTAAACCGAGGTAATTGCCGGCGGAAAAACCGGCGGCATAGGCGATATAGGCGGTGAAATTATCCAGGTTTGCCATGATTCTTGTAATGGCCAGCAGCCAGACCATGATCCCGAAAAAACCCAGAATGGGGGCAATTACTTTGTCACCCCTCGATATGAAAATAATACGAAGGGTATCCAGGGTGACATCAACAATCCTCGCCAGGAATATTAACAAAGGCAATACACCATACAGAAACCATGACGAGTCAAGAAAATTACTTTCCATGACAGCTTATTTTGTAAGATATAAATGTAGGTTTTTTTAACTGGATTTGCATTGATTTATTCATATGAAATGCTCCCCGAAGTGCAGGGATTCCAGTTTATATCAACGACCGGATTGACCACAAAGTGAATTTTTTCTGCTAAGGAAGAACTTTAACACTGTCTATTTGGATTCATACGACTGTAACTTTGATTTTCGATAATTTGTTATGCATCAACATGCCTGATTTAAATCTTTTCGGCCCTATTGATATCATATCCTGCCTGGTGGCGATTTTGTGTGGTTTTATCATAGGGTTTGAGCGACAATGGAATGGTAAAACGGCAGGCATCCGTACCAGCATCATGATCTGTTTGGGTGCCTGTATCTTTGTGTCAACAGGCAGCTATTACTGGCCCGAGGAGGGTGCTGTAAGGATTTTGGGCCAGATAATCACAGGCGTTGGTTTCCTGGGTGCAGGTGTGATCATCGCACGGGAGGGGCTTGTTCATGGTGTAACTTCGGCGGCGGTCATCTGGATGCTCGCCGCCATTGGCAGTCTGACAGGACTGAAAAATCATGTTCCTGCGCTTCTTCTGACCCTGGTTACTGTGTTCATATTGGTATCCATCACCTACCTTGAACGCTCCATGTCAAAGCTCAAAAGAGGTGTCCACAGGGATTCTGATCTGGTTGACATAGAAAAGGATAAGTCTGATTAACTTGAATAAGCCGCAGGAATCAAGATCCTGCGGCTTGAATTGTAGTATGCTGTAATTGAAATCAACCAACCTAAGTCAAATCTTCGTTACGGCATCAGCGTTTAAGCATTTTAAGCGATTGGGTTTCAGCAACAGTTTTCAGCACATAAAAGTACATTCCCGCCGGCAGATAACTGACATCCATATATTCGGTATGCTGACCCGCCTGCTGGTTCCCGCTGACAAGTATCGCTATCCTTTCACCCAGCTGGTTGTATACGGCAAGCTCAACATATCCCGTGACGGGAAGCTGGTAGGAAAGCCAGACATCCCCGCTGGATGGATTCGGCCTGATGATGAAATTACCCTGCACGTGCGCAGCTTTTTTCTCTTCCTCTATACAGTGGAATCTAACTTCCAAAATACTGTTGCAACTGCCGGTATTTCCATAGATCGAAACATGGGTATCCGGATTTGAAATTGCTTCACAGATACTTTCCACGGAACACCATCCGAGTTTGTCATTGTTTTCCAGGGACAATTCCAGGATTGATTGAGGTCTGATATTTTCAAGTCCGATAAGGCTTTTCAGCTCGTCATTGTTTGTGATGCTGAGCCTCCAGTAGAGGTATTCCAGGCCAGACAACGCTTTCAGGTTTTCCAGCGCTTCATTGTCATCAATGACCAGCTGATTTTCAATAAGCATTACATTGTTCAGACCTTCAAGGTCCGTGAGCGCATCGTTGTTCAGGATCTCCAGCCCATTACGGATAATCTTGACCGTATGCAACCCTTCCAGTTTGTTCAGTTTCGGGTTGTCCTTGATGATCAAACTACCCCTGATTTCTGTCAGATTTGAGAAATTGGTCAGTCTTTCAAGGGATTCATTATGCCTGATATAGATATGACCGACCTCTTTCAGGTTATACAGGCCATCCAGGTTCTGGAGCTGAGCATTTTCGCTTATGTTGAGACGGCCACCAACGGAAGTCAACTTTGCAAGGGAAGTCAGATCGACAAGTTCGGGACAATCCTCGATATACAGGAAGTCGTCAACCGATGCAAGCTGTTCCAGTCCTTTCAGGCTGACAATCCCGGAATTAGAGATATGAAGGGATGCTCCTATCGTATTCAGCCCGGCCAGTCCTTTCAGATCACCCAGGCTGGCATTGCCCTTGATCTCAACTCTTCCGGATACCCTTGACACCCTGGAGATTCCGTTGATGTTGACCAGTGCATTATTTTCAGCAATGATGAGGTCGCCGGGGATGGTTAACAGTTTGTTTATACCCGACAGGATGGTCAATGATGGGTTGTTTTCAATCCTGATACTGCCCCGGATTTCTGCGAGATTCAGCAGGCCGGAAAGACTGCTGAGTGAGTAATTGTTTTCGACGACAAGGTCCCCATGAATGGAAGCCACGCTTGTCATTCCCGTTAGGTTAGGTAATGCCAGGTTACCTGAAATTATACAATCTCCCCGGATCTCCAGGAGATTCTGCAGACCTGACAAAACGGACAAATTAGCATTATTAGCAATTCTCAGGTTGTTCACCCCCCGCAAATGGTTCAGCCGGGTAATATCCGTCAACCCATCGTTGTTGATGATTTCAAGATTTCCCCCCACTTTTTCCAGCTGAAGAAATCCTGAAAGATCTGATAAGCTAGCGTTCCCTGAAATGATCAGTGATTGGTTAATTTGTTTCAGGCTTCTTAAACCGTTCAGTGTGTTCAGCTTGTCATTGTATTGGATAATAAAACCCCCTCCCACGTGATACAAATCTTCAAGGCCTGTCATGTCTTGCAGACTTTGGTTACCTGTGAATTCAAGGTTTTCACCAACTTTATTCAAAGCGCTGCAACCTGACAGGCTGACTAACTTGGCATTATTCTTTACAATGAAGCTATTGCCAACGGATTGAAGTTTTTCAATTCCTTTCAGTGTTTCGAGATTGTCATTTAATTCGATGATCAGATCCCTTTCAGTCATTTCGAGGTTTTCCAGGCCCTACCTGTTCAAGGGCGCTGAAACCGGTGAGGTCATTCAGTGATGCAGTCCTTTCGATTCTTAATTCACCTCCGATAGTTTTCAGACCGTAAAATCCCGCAGGCTGCCGGAGTCCTGCATTACGCTGGATATGCAGGTTACCGCCTATGGTCTCCAGGGTAGAAAAGCCGGCGATATGTTCCAGTGTCACATTTCCCTCCAGGATAAGGTTGCCCGTTATTTCTTTCAGGTTGCCAAACCCTGTTACCCTGACCAATGCGGGATTGTCCCTGATGGCCAGCCCGCCATTCAGTGTCTTCAGATTTTCAAAGGCAGATATTTCAGTCATCGCCTGCATGTCATGGATGGAGACAACACCCTCGAATCGAGTGAATCCACCAAGGCCGTCAAATGACAGGAGGGAAGTCAGGTCATGTATTTCCAGGTCCTTTCCGACATATTCGAGCTGGTTAAGTCCGTTGAGCGAGGTCATCATCTTATTCTGATGGATCTCTATAAAACCATCGACCCTCTCAAGACTGTTCAACCCGTTCAGATCCGCCATATGTTCATTGTCGAAGATCTCAAGGTTGCCTTTGATGTGCTCCACCTGTATTCCTTCAAGGCATGCCAGCATCATGTTATGGTTGATCTTCAAATCACCGTTGACGATCTTGATCTTTTCAATGCCGCACAGGCTGTTCAGGCTCTCATTATCGCTGATGGTGATCTCACCTCCCACATACGTCAATTGTTCGAACTTTTTGATGGATTGCAAAGTGGTATTGTATTCAATATGCAGCTCCTGTCCGATCCTTGACAGGTGTTGCAAGCCGGTGAGATCGGTCAAGGATTGGTTCCTTTTAATGATAAGGTCGCCTTTTATGGTGGCTATTCGTTCTAATCCCTCCAGGTTACTGAGTTGTTCATTTTTTGAAATAACCAGGCTTCCGCCTATGGTTTCGATTTTGCTTAATCCTTGCAGGTTGGTGAGTTGATCATTTTCTGCCACTATCAGACTCCCCCCAATATGCTTCAGTAAGCCCATACCATGCAGGTCAGAAAGGTTATGGTTGCTTTCCAGGTTAAGATCTCCCTGCAATACCCAAAGGCTTTCCAGGTTTGCAAGGGAGGCAAGTGCATCATTCATGAAGATATGGATACTCCCGTTTACATATTGGAGGTTCTTCAATCCAAGTATACTGGTAAGCTGTGGATTTTTAGACAGATTGATATTTCCTTCAACGACAAACAGGTTATCCAGACCGGTTAATGAAGTCAGGCGCTCATTTCCGGAGAAAAGTCCGCCAATGGATAGGTTGCCGGAAACAATATTGAGGTTATCCAGGCCAGACAGGTTTACAAGTGAAGTAGCGTAGATCGATAGATTTCCGCCCATGGCCGTGATTTGCAGTAATCCGGAAAGATCATGAATGTCTTCTCCCTTGATTACGACATTCCCCTCTATCTCGGTGCATCTTGGATACAGGGTGGCAAAGTTGTCAATTTCCTCCTGCGTGGTAAAGGTGATTCCTTCCGGCAGGCAGGGTTGTGCCATGGCTGACCAGATGAAACATAGGGCCAGACATGTTAATAGTGTTATTTTTTTCATAGCATGGAATAATTGTGGTTAAAAAGGATAAATAAGTTTCAATTAGCAATAGCGGGGAATTATAATAACTCCCCGCTAATCATGTCCGTCTTTAAAATTTAATCAGTTTTTGCGTCTGCGAACCGGAGCCGGTTTTCAATACACAGAAGTAGATGCCGGAAGGCAAATTTTCAGGATCCCAGGTGTACCGGTAGTCGCCTTTCACCTGGACTTCGTTGACCAGTACTTCCAGCCTTTCCCCTGCAATATCGTAAATGCTGAACATGACATATTCTGTCTTATCCAGCCTGTAATCGAGAAAAGCTTCATGGGATACAGGATTGGGATTCACGCTCAGGTCATAATCGAGGTTTTTCAGGTCCGGAGTTCCGACAAAGAGTACTTCGGATTCATCCGCACCGATATCCGGCATGGTATTGCCGTAAGGCCTGGTTTCCCCGTCAATGTCATTGTCCGGGCTGTAATACCAGTTGCCGTTGATTTTAAGCGACTGAATACCGGCATTGGCGCAGGGACTGTTCCAGCAAAGATGGCACATACCGTCCAGTTCGGGATCTTCGCACAGGTTTCCGGTACCTTCCCAGTAACCCCCACCTTTAATCTGTTCGGAGTCAACGCGGTTGTGGTAGAGGTGTGCGACTTTTACCTGCGCGAAGTAAATGGCATTTCCATCTTTTACAGCGGTGTTGCTGCATAAAATATTGTTGAAAGCCACCAAATCAAGCGGCATGGTACATCCTAAACCTCCTCCCCAACCATCAGTATAGTTCTTCGTTAATGTATTATTGATCATGACCGGGAAAACCGGCTGTACGTCAGAAGGGTCTTCTTGTGACATATTTCCGAAACCTATACCATCCTGTGTGCCTTTGTTGCTATTGTTGAACAGGATACCGCCCCCGTAATTGGAAGCATAATTTTCACGAACCATGTTATTGGTGAGTGCAACATTGTAGGTCTTTTGAAGATAGACACCTCCGCCGTTCTGGGCCTGGTTATTCAGGAGGGTATTTCGCTCGATATGGAGGTCATTGTAATGGGTTTCAGAGGTGTTTACGGCGGCGATACCCCCTCCGCCTGTAGCTTCCGCGGCTTCATCGATCACGGCGTTATCTGTGATCATGTTGCCGGTAACATAGAGACCGGGCCAGTTATCCTGAATATAAATGGCAGCACCGTAGCCACTTTGAATCCTGGCAAAGAGACGGTTCCTCGAAAGATCGTTAGAGGCTATAGATCCGGAACAATTTATGGTGAGTATGCCGGTACCCAT
>JARRQC010000068.1:0-16178 GCA_037382165.1 bacterium
ACCGGGTATCCTTTGGCCAGGCTTTTCTTGCCGGTCTGGTGTAAGAATTCGTCATCAGAAGTAAGAATATCCTGAAAAAAAGTATTTATTTCCGATAGGCTTGAATTTTCATTTAAACGGCCTTTGAATGCAAAGGAAAATAGTGGTTGATATCTATAAGCCACATCCGGGTGGCTATTGAATATCTGACCAAGCCAGGTTGAACCTGATCTCGGTATACTGTGAATGGCAACCTTTTGTGACATATTTTACAGATCAGATTAACTCATATTCTTCAAGTAATTTATTTACTTGATCCCTTCCATTGAACATCAGCACATCAATCATGGAGAGATTGGCTTCGAAACCTTCTTTACGAATTGGATTTTGATCGTATGAAATCTTCTTTGTCTTCAGAAAATAGAGGTCGATACCTTCTTGCTCGAATTCCTCTTTTGTATAAATAGCCTGCCCCCCGATGGAATTGATATAGACATCTGCATTTTCCTTCCTGCAAATGTCTATCAATCTCCGTGCTTTTTCATATCCTGCAGTCGACCTGTGGAATTCAGAACTAAAACTGAAATCGGTTTTAATACCTAAATATTCACTGACTGAACGAATCGTGTTGGCTGCAAATTCAGAAACCACCTCGTAATCAGAAAGAATACAGGATTGGACCAGTGGAAATACGTCATCGAAATAGGGAGCCTTTTTGTAGGTAAATTCTATTGTCCGAAGTATTTTTTCTGGTTGGCCTTTGAGTTTTATTTCATTGATACGCTTATTCTGACTGCTTTGGGAGAGACTAACAGATAAAAGCTGCCTGGCTTCCCTGGTGATGATGTTTGTCCGATTGATCCATCCCCTTTTGATGAAATTTACATCATCATAAAAAATAAATTGATCTACCGAATTCACCAATTGGTAATACCCGATATACGGGAAGAAATAAGGCTGCATGATGGCTAATTTCATTTACACTATTTTTTTGAGATGCAATCCGGCTACTGTATCACCGGAAAAATGACCCCATTGCATCTCTGATTATTTATTTTGCCTAATGCATTCTGTGGGCAGGTTGATTTCGCAATAAAAATTGAAAATATAAGAATTATTTAGATAGCTTTTCTTTTCAGCTTTTTGAGCTTGAATGATTGTGACAGACCGTACAGAAATATTTTAATAGCTTTTACGGCCTGACTGATTTTATTTTGTAATTCAGGAGCCTGTAAAATACTATAAGTTAAATATTTAAATCCTACCCAGTATGCTTCGTAGTGTTTGATAACCAGGTTGCCCATCATCAGGCTGGAGGATGAGTTCTGGCTTTTGATCAACTTTCGCGTTATCGCTCTTCTTCTGGTAGAACTTTCATATTCAGCAACTTTAAGATTTTCACGAAGGGACAGCATGACCTGAGAGAATTTAGCCTCATAATCCTTGACAGCTGTCTGATCTGCATGATCGCGCCGTTCTACAAGCGCCTCTCCGAGTATGGCGATGGGATATTTTTGAAGTATCCTGGGCCAGTATCTTTCATCTGGTCCGATCAGAAGATCCCACAATCCAATGTCATGTATACAGGTAGTCCTCAATAACACAGCTGAGGGGACTATATAAAGCCGGTTTCGTTGCAGGAATTCAAGAATTTGGCCCTGCATAAAAAACTGATCTTCCTTTTTTTGATGTCGAAGTAAAATTTCACCCTCTTCATCAATACTGTCAGAATAAGCAGCTACAAAGGCATATTCAGGGTTTTCATCCAGAAATCCTTTTTCAACCGCTATAATATTCTTCTTCAGCACATCGCTCCGATTGCTCTACGACACTTTGTAGTGCATCGGCAAGGTATCTTTCCCCATTGTATACAGGAATCGCGACGGTAACTGATCCTTTCATGGATGGTCTATCTGTGGATGATTTCTAATGGTCAATGTAAGAAAAACTCATTGAGTAATTATTGGAAAATCCTGCTAATTTGGTAATCAATACCCGCTTTTAACTAAACCATTTATCGGGATTGAAAGATTGAAGGTCTTCCAAAGTTCCCAGATCTATGCATTTTCCTTCTTCATGTTGCACTGCGCTGATATCGACACCTTCATCAAGCGCTGCAATAAGTACTTCGCCAAAATGAAGATCCATCTTCTCAAGTTCATGTTTCGTATTTGAAATAAATAGCCGGTGAATATATTGATCAAGAAAATCGCTGAAAGCCGGTTTCCACGCAGCTATAATCCATGCAAATTTGCTTTCGGTCTTATCGGGTTTGATACTTATTTTAGCCACATGACCATGGTTGTCCAATTCAACCATGTCATATTTGGATGGATTGGTTACAGGAAAAAGGCCAAGCGTCACCTGTGCATCCGTTTTCATAAGATCTTCAACGACCTTAACGTACGCATTTTCAGGTTTAAATATGATATCAGGAAACCCAAGCAGGACAATATTATTCCTGATGAATGAATAGGTCTTGTGGACAGTAAAGGGAACACCATAACCATAGGTCCTTAAATGATATGCTATGGGCACTTTATCCTCAAACCGGCTTCCAAAATAAGCAGGAATATCCCATTTACCCTTCCTGATTATAAGGTGAAACTGGCTGGCACCGGCGATCTTCATTCCACGCATCAGATGCTCACTTGCCACAGTAATCCTGTCACCAGACAAAGCAACAGGATAGAGTTCTTTGCTAAAAGGAATCCCGCCAAGCCTGCTGGCATGACCGGCCATGGGAATGACCCCGACAACAGTAGCTTGAAAAGAACTCATGAGTTTGGTTTTACGGTGATATCCGTTATTGAAAGTCGCTCTGAATGTGCCAGCAGGTCAACGACGAGCCCTGCAATATCTTCTGGTTTCATGTATTTTTCCGGATGATATTCCTCAAATCCCAGCTGCTGTTGGATATCTCTCTGCATCGAGGTATCCACAGATCCGAGAAAGAGATTCATGACCCGGATGCCCTCACTGGAAACTTCTTGTCTCAGACTGTTTGCCATAGCCTTGAGTGCATGCTTAGTGGCACTGTACTGGCTGACCCTCTTCCATGAATCCAGCCCGGCAGTGGAGTTGATGAACAGTATCACTCCCCCGCTCTTTTTAACTGATGGCAACAATTTTTGTGTTAACAAAAAGGGAGCCCTCACATTAACCTTGTATTGCAAGTCGAGATCCTCTACAGGAAGTTTTTCCAGGTTTCCTAAAGAGATCACTCCTGCGCAATGGATCAGGAAATCGATCTTATGCTCACCGATCACCTGGAAGATATGATCAGTATCCCTGTCGTTGGCCAGGTCGGCCTTTATCTTATGGGCGGAGTGATTAACACGCGACAGATCCTTCATTTTTACATCCAGAAGGTCGAAATTTCGGCCGATCAGGAAAGTGGTGGTACCCTGTTCAATCAAAGAAAGAGACAGCGCCAGACCTATTCCTTTCGTGGCACCAGTTATTACGGCTTTTTTTCCAGTGAACTTTTGCATTTACGCAATATGCTTACTTTGCTGGGCTGCTCGTATGAACTTCTTTGAAATAATCGATGGTTAAAGCCAGTCCTTTCTCAAGGGAGAACCTTGGTTTCCATCCAATCTTTTTGAGCGTATCCCGGGTATTCGCCTGGCGGACCTGTTCCATTTTCCTGTCCTGGCGTGACCCGAACAATAAATCCGTTTTACTGTTCATCATCCGTTTAATCTGTTCAACAAGTTCACGGGTGGTGAGCAGGTTACCTGACCCAATATCGATGGTTTGGCCTGTCGCTTCAGGGCTGAGGGCTGCCATGATCATTCCTTCAACAACATCCTCCACATAGATCCAGTCAATCTCCCGGTTGCCACTGGTCAATTCAGGTGGATTTTGATTGATCAACCCCTTGATCACAAAAGGAATAAGTTTATTTTCATCTTGTTTCCCAGGTCCATACACCATAAATATCCGGAGATGCACGACAGGGGTATCGTACAGTGCGTAAAACATTTTTGCATAACGAGAAGCAGCCCATTTGCTCATGGCGTAAGGTGAGGATGGAATTTCATCGCTATTCCCGGCAGGTTCTTCCAGCGATCCGGCGATTATAAGTTTTCCCTGCTGCTGTTCAGTCATGGCCGTTAACAGATTCAGGGTTGTCACCAGGTTACCCTCGAATGTTGACGGGATAAATTCTAGGGATCGGCTGCCTATCGGAATTCCGGCCAAATGAAATACGAAATCAGGTTTTGTTTCCCGTATCATCATGTTGACCTTTTCCGGATCAACCAGGTCAGCAGCGTATTGTGTATAATTATTACGAACAGTATCTGAAATTGAATTTCTGGAAACCGCCGTAACATGGCATCCATTGTTCATCAATGCACGACAAAGATGCATCCCGATAAATCCGGCGGCTCCGGTTACAAGTATTTTACTGCCCTGCAGTCCTTTGTAATCAATCATTTTTCGCATCCAGATTTTTAAGCAATCCGGCATCTGACAGGGATCTCGCGGCCCCTTTCAGCGTTTCCAGGTCTACTCCGGATAGATCACTTATATATTCAATGGAATGATTGCCGTCTGACATGTTCAGCATCCACAGCAGGGCCATTTCATAGGCTTTACCTTCAACTGCCCCCCCAATCTTTTTAAACAATCCCCGTTTTCCCAGTTGTGGTTCACCATAAGGACTCAGGTTCAGGTACCGTGTTCCTTGTTCCAGTCCTTGAATAACCTGAATTAATAATTGGAAGGATTCAGCCAACCTGTCTGATTTAACAAATGCCAGGTTGTCCGCAGAAGTATGGTATTCAGGGAATTCCCCATGGGGTTTCCTTGAAAGCCTTCCTACAGCCAGGTTGAAGCCTGGAGAGCAAAACTGACGTTCATCATATCCGTAAGGATAAAATTCAATGATCTTATGCTCTTTATTCTGCTCATTCAATTGCTTCTCTACAATATGATCGATTTCGGCGTTTCCGCCACGACTCCTTTTATAGTGGAAGGGGCTGTCGTCGCCAAGCAATGTAAGAACCAATCCATATTTTATGCTTTTTACTTTTTCCCTGTTTTTACTTAGCCAGGTAATGGATCCTATCGTACCCGGTATAAATAAGAAACGATAGGAATATTTTGTTGAAGTATGGGAAAGCAGGTTTGCAAGGCGGGAGGCAACAGCGATTCCAGAAAGATTGTCGTTACACAGAGAAGGGTGACATATGTGACATGAAATAAGCACTTCATCCGTTATCCTGCCGGGATGGAAATATTCACCATAAGTCAGCGATCCGGGAGCCAGGGTAGAATCCACAAGAACCTCGTAGGTCCCTTCCTCCAACTTTTGATATTGGTTGTGTGCCATACAGAATCCCCAGTTTCTGTTATAATAGGAAGTACGGTAGGGTACCCATTCAGGATGCTCAGGTAAAGTAAACAGGTGTTCCTTTAATTCCTCAAGAGATACTTTCTTTCTAACCGGTATACTATAATTCAATACATGCAGATTCAATTGCTTGAAATCGATGATCACTTCACCCTTCTCATTTTTGATCCAGGCATCACGGATATTCCATTCGGGAGGCACTTCCCAATCCAGCACTTTTGTTCCGCTTGGCACTTCATGAATTTCTACCGGCAAGTGTTCCGATATAATTTGCAGGGTTTCCCTTACTCCATCTCCGGTAATGCTTCTGCAAATAGGATAGAGTCTTTCGATCAAGGCGTACATTTCTGCCCCCGCCTGATGCGTCTCGATTTGGTCAGGGAATTGATGATTTGGCATCAGAATACCATGATTTCAGGAATACATACAACGAATTGCCCTCCCCAGCTCCTGATAAAGGAGAGTTGCTGGCTGATTTCATCCTTCAGGTTCCAGGGTAAAATGATTACATAATCCGGTTTGGTTCTTTTGATCTCGTCCTTATTCAGGACCGGAATATGGCTCCCCGGTAAATATTTATCCTGTTTATACGGAGAAGCATCCACAACATAATCGATCAGGTCGGTTCCCTTTATTCCGCAATAATTCAGTAAGGTATTCCCTTTTGCGGCGGCTCCGTAACCGATCATTTTCTTCCCGGCCCGCTTATTCCGTATCAAAAAATCAAGGGTATCATATTTGATCTTATCAACCCTGTTCTGAAAGCCCTGGTAGAAAGAGATTTGATCTATCCCCTTTTCCAATTCCTCCTGGATAAGTGCATTGACCGAAGGTTGGATCTCATGGCTTTCATCATCATGATGTTTGGCAAAAATCCTGAGGGAACCGCCATGAGTAGGTATTTCCTGTACATCAAACATGCTCAGCCCGAAGCTCTCAAAAATCCTTTTCACTGCAATAAAGGAGAGATAGGAAAAATGTTCATGATAGATGGTGTCAAACTGGCACTGTTCAACCAATTTAAGGAGATGCGGAAACTCCATGGTGATGATCCCTCTTTTGTTGAGGGCTAATTTCATGCCGCGAACAAAATCATTGATATCGGGAACATGAGCCAGCACATTGTTGCCAAGAATCAAATCAGCAGCGATATTTTGTTGGATAAGGTGTTTTTCAGCAAAATCAGTTGTAAAGAAATTCACCAGTGTTTCAATACCTTTTTTCTCGGCTTCCCGTGCTGTGTTTTTTGTGGGATCGATACCCAGCACCGGTACGTTCCGCTCTTTGAAATATTGCAGCAAATAACCGTCGTTTGATGCGATTTCGATGACCTGAGACTTTTCGTTGAATTTAAAACGATCCATCATCATATCCACATAGGCCTTTGCATGTGCCAGCCAGGAAGTCGAATAAGAGGAAAAATAGGTATACTCCTCATCGAAGATCTTATCGGCCTTTTTCATCTCATCGATCTGCACCAGAGAACAGTTTGCGCAGACAAAAACTTTTAATGGGTAATGACTTTCAGGTTCCTGAAGTTGAGATTTTGTCAACATGGCATTTGATATGGGTGAAAAGTCCAGATCGACAAAAATATGGTGGAGTTCTTCCCGGCAATGGCGACAGTTCATAATTTAAATGCCTTTATAATGCGGCTTGATAAATGCATGATTCATATCTTTTTCACTGATCAGCGCAGGTTCTTCAGGTAGCTCAATATTGAGCGCCGGATCATCAAAACGCAATCCTCCTTCAAATCCAGGCTGATAATAGGCTGTATGCAGGTAAGTCATTTGTGAGTCGTCCTCCAAAGTGAGGAAACCATGTGCAAAGCCTTCGGGTATATAAAGCATTTTCATGTTTTTCCCTGTCAATTCAATGGAATAGTGCTGTAAAAATGTTTCAGACCCTTTGCGTAGATCTACAATGATATCATGGACCCTTCCCTTATGGCACCTTACCAGCTTGATCTCTGAAAATGGCGGAAGCTGGTAATGTAATCCCCTGAATGTGTATAGGTTATGATTAACAGATACATTAGATTGCACAAACTCCTTTTGGTGTCCAATTTGCTGAAACTCCTTTTTACAATAAATACGTGCGAAGATTCCTCTCTCGTCCTGAAATGGTTCCGGTTCGATAAGATAAGCGCCCTTAAGCTTGGTTTCGGTGAAAATCATGTGATGATTCGAAGTGATCCATCCAGTTTACCCTGTTCGACAAGGTGGTTGATGACATTTAACCTCATCAGCTTTGAATTCCTGAAATCGGGATCATTGAATCCGATTTGCTTCAGCCCGTTGAGTAAGCCATTAATTGACCTTTCCAGATCATATACCGGCTGATGATTCGGTGCCAGCTTCTTAAACAGTCCGAAATCCACTTTGTATGACCGCTTATCCGGTTCAGCCTGCTGATTCACAGAAACACTGATTTCCGGCAGGATCTCCCTAATTTTCATCGCCAGCTCCTTAACGGTATAATTCCATTCATCACTTCCGGTATTTATCACCAGAAAATCACCACCATTTTGATGTGTACGTTCATAGCCCCACCTGATGGCGCGTGCCATATCCAGCACATTGATAAGGGGTCTCCAGGGTGTCCCGTCGCTCAGGATGGTAATTTTCCCGCCGGAAACTGCCCCGGCGACAAAATCATTCAGCACGAGATCCAGTCTTAACCGGTCACTCATGCCACAGGCCGTGGCAAAGCGGAAGCATGTGATCTTGAACTCATTATCAGCTAATTCCGATAGGTCATTTTCCGTGTAGATCTTCGATTTTGCATAAGCAGTCAGCGGGTTGACCTTGTCGCCTTCTTTTCGTGGTTGATCCGAGGCCGCACCGTAAACACTGCAACTCGAAGCATAGATATAATTCCTAACTCCCGCCTGCTTTGATTTTTTAGCCAGGTTTACAGCAGCCCTGTAGTTGATGTCAAGGGTTGCCTCCTCGAATTTATTACCAATTGGGTCGTTGGAGATGGCTGCCAGGTTGATCACACTATCCACCCCTTCAAGCAGTGTTTCCGGAAAGTTACGTATATCAGCATAATATTGTGCGTCAAGGTAACTCTCCGGAATGAGGGAGTTGTTGGTAATATATTTTGCATAAAATCCTGTGTCATATCCTATTATTTCTGCTTCAGGATAATGATGCCTGAGTTCATAGACCAAACCCGCGCCAACGTAACCCAGATTTCCGGTTATCAGGACTTTCAAGATCTTTTACTTTTTATTGTTAAACAGAAAGCTACCATTTCTTCCAGGGGGGATTTCCACTATTCCAAACAGCCTCCAGCACATTTTTATCCCTTAATGAGTCCATGCTCTGCCAATATCGGTCGTGTTTAAAAGCTGCCAGTTTCCCATCATGAGCCAATCTTTCCATGGGTTCCCTTTCCCAAACGGTATCATCCTGCTCGATATAATCGAAAATTTCAGGTTCCAGTACGAAAAATCCACCATTTACCCACGCGGAATCTCCCTTAGGCTTTTCCCTGAAACTCGTTATTTTTTCTGATTCAAGGGTAAAAGCACCGTATCTTCCCGGTGGCTGAACTGCAGTAAGTGTTGCTGCTGTTTCCTGTGATTTGTGAAATGCAAGCAGTGCATTAAAATCAACATCACTGACTCCGTCACCATAGGTAAGGAAAAAAGTTTCATCACCCACATATTTCCTGGCTCTTTTTATTCTTCCACCGGTCATGGTTTCCAAACCCGTATCGATCATGGTAATCTTCCATGGTTCCACATGGTCATTGATCACCTCAATCTTATTGGATGAAAGATCTATTTTAAGATCTGAATGGAACATAAAATAATCCATGAAATACTCCTTGATCTTATGACCCTTGTATCCCAGGCAGATGATGAACTCATTAAAACCATGGAAGGAATACATTTTCATAATATGCCACAGCATGGGACGACCCCCAATTTCTACCATGGGTTTAGGAAGTACAGAAGTTTCTTCACTTAATCGTGTTCCAAAACCCCCGGCCAGGATAACAGTTTTCATTTGCAGGACAGCTTTTGGCTTAAGGCTAATATAAACTTTTTAATTGATCTTTCTCCATAACCCTTACAACTTTCTCCACATCGGAGGGAATATCCACGCTATAGGTTTCATAAGTTGTTTCAACCACTCTGATCTTACGACCGTTCTCAATGAACCTCAGCATGTCAATAGATTCGATGATCTCAAGCGGGGTGGATTCCAATCGGGTATAATCCTGCAGCGAATCCCAGGTAAAAGGGAAAATACCTCCCTGGATGTAATATGGGAAAGTTTTATCTCCCATGAATTTTGAGGGGATTGGTTCGCGGGAAAACAACAAGGCATTATGCTGAACGTCAAACACAAGTTTTACCTCATGGATATTTTTAGCTTCTTCGAAATCCGCAGCACGGGCGAGATTTACATTCGAAAGGGTAGGATCTTCGATCAGCGGCTGAATGGCCATTTCAATCATTTCAGGATGTACGAGCGGTTCATCACCCTGCAGGTTTACAACGATATCTGCAGGTTTAACCTTCAGGGCTGCTTGTGCCACCCTGTCGCTGGCACGGCGGACGTCATCGGTGGTCATGATAGATTTACCGCCAAATTTTTCCACAACCTCTGCAATTTCACGATTGGGTGTAGCCACATAAACTTCATCGAGCATCTTGCACAGGGATGCCCTTTTGTAAACGTGTTCAATCATGGGTTTGCCGCAGATGTCGGCAAAGGGTTTTTCCATGAAACGGTACGAGCCGAGCCTTGCGGGGATGATGCAAATAATTCTCATAAGGTATTTAAATATGAATTAAAGTTTTTGAAATCCTGTATCAGATATTTCTCTTTCTTAATTTCTTCTGCCGTCGTAAATCTTCCAATGAACGTAAGTCCGTTTTCCCTGGCGGCATCGCGGTCAGTGGGAGCATCTCCTACAAAAATCATTTCAGAGGGGTTGTAACGGTATTTTTGAATGATCTTCCTGACATGATTTGTCTTTTTCTCAGGTGAACCTGTTGAGATGAATAAGTCATACTGTGAGTGGAATGAGGAGATGAATTCCATGACACCCGGCACGTAATCGGCCTGTACTACTTTTTCCAGTACAAGTGCTGAAAAATGTTCTGCCAGTTCACTGACTTTTTGATCATTCACCTCTTCTCCGAGATAATCACCATGATAAATTCTGAACTTTTCAAACCTGGATACCCCTCCATTACTTTTATGGTGATCAACAACCTTTTTTTCTATGTTTTCTCCATAGTGGCGGTACATTTCGGCGAAAGCCTCCGTTTTTACGTCCAGTGAGTCTGAAATGACACCGTCATAATCAAAGATGAACGCCTAGTATCAACTCAAAGTAGGCAACAACGGGAATAGGGCTACCCTCAATCTGCACAATAAGCAAGCGCAAAGCGACTATTTGATCGACTTTTTCCGGAAGTTCAGACAGGTTCATGTCTTCAATAATCAGGATATCATTTTGGACAAGGAATTCACGGTGCGCCTCTCTTCCCAGTTTCCTGTTCTGATAGCTGCTTAGGGAGATAAAATCAAATCCAACCGCTTTGAGTTCCGGGCAATTGGTTTTGAGTTTCCTGGCCAGTGAAGGAGCAAGGCCGGGATTATCATTCCAGTACTTTTTATGCCCCCTGAATTGCTGGAATCCGGTCTTAATAAGCAGGATGTCTGTTTCTGACGGAATCCCATCAAGGGTAGTTTTTTCAAATTCAATGATTTCCTTTTCTGCAGCTGGATACTCAAGCAGAAAGGGATGCTGAAAGAACCAGAATTCAGCGGGATAATCATTGATGGTTTTCCCATCCACACTGAAATGCTTCGGGAAATCGATATGCGTGCCCACATGATTCGGCATACTGATGAACTGAGAGTTGGAACTGTCACCATGGGTGATGGATGTACGGTGGCGTATGGATATATCGCGGGCACCACCATACTGTGGTGTCATATTATGAATAGGGAAGGAGAGTAGTACTGATTTCATCATTATTTAGTCAACTCTTCAATATGCTTGACAAGTCCTCGCTTATGCAAATCCTCATAGGTATCATAGATATGTTCCAGCAAACCCTGTCCCAGGTCGTGGTAATAATTGAGAATATATTTCTTGGCGATGACCGGTTTAAAAATGTAAGGAGTAATCTTGTAATGACCGCTCATAAGCTCATCAGTATATTGAATATCAATATTGTCATGGAACATTTCGCTGATCATATGCAACAGGTCTTTGATGCGGGTCGTCTTGGTTCCGGTGATCATGACATGCTCATTGGCAAAGTTTTCTTCAAGGATCTCCATACTGGCCCTGGCGGCATCAAGCACATGGATATATTCCCTGATCTCCTCACCGTCCCCTTTCCTTACTATTTTCTTTTCCCGCAAGGCCTGTTCGACAATACTGTGGATGAAATTGAAACGGTTGGCTCTGGGTCCGTAAAGGGAACCGTATCGAAGAATGGTATACTCTACCTGATATTTATCATAATAATTCTTGATGATCAATTCTGAGGCCTGCTTACTACTTCTGTAAAACGACCCATGATCACTATACACATAGACTGTGCTGCCATAAAGTAACCTTTTGACCTTATATTCACGGCAAGCATCCAGGATATAGGCCGTGCTGAGGATGTTGATCTCAATGGTCATTACCGGATTATCCTGTGCCTCTGCTATATCGGCGACAGCGGCGAAATGATAAACGTAGTCCATCCCTTTAACGGCTTTCCTGATCGCATCCCTGTTTGTGATATCACCGATGATCATTTGCTGGTCGTCCCTGAGGAATTCAGACTCTTGTTGGTCAAAGATGTAAACTTCATATCCTGCAAGGGATAACTGGTCGGCCACGTGACTGCCTAAAAACCCTGATCCACCAAAAACCAATACTTTTTCAGCCATTCTATCAAAGATTTGCTTATACTTTCAAATATTTTGCAACCAGGCGGTCCATTTTCATTTTTTCGATAACATGATCAAGATCCTGTTGTGTGTCCACCGCATAGGTGTCTTCCTCCGTAAAGATCATTTTCACTTTCATCCCATTTTCCAGTATCCTCATCATATCTACAGATTCAGCGATTTCCAAAGGGGTTTGTTCCATCGCGTTATAATGAAGCAGGAAATCGCGTTCAAATGGAATGACACATACTTGTTTCAGCATCCTAACATCACTGATACCTTTTTTACGGGAAGGAATGGGTTCACGCGAGAAGTATAGCGCATTGTCAAATTTATCTACCACCACTTTCACTTCGTTGGGATCCTCATGTTCTTCTTTGGACTTCATCCGGCTCATAAGATTTGAGATCAGGACATCAGGATCTTCCATGAGTGGTCGTACAGCACTTTCAATCATTTCCGGCGTGACCATGGGTTCGTCCCCCTGAAGCATTACAACGATATCAATTCTTTTACCGGTTTCTTTTTCAATTGTTTCCAGGGCCTCGGCAGTTCTGTCTGATGCCCTTTCGTGGGTGTCTGCCGTCATCACGGCTTTTCCTCCGATCCCTTCTATATAGTCATAAATCTCACCGTCGCAAGTGGCAACATAGACTTCCGAGAGAAGATCGCACATTTTGCTTCTGAGGTAGCAGTGCCCGATCATGGGCATACCCAGTATTTCCTTCATCGGTTTGTTGGGGAATCGGGATGATGCCAGTCGTGCGGGTATTATTCCGATGATATTCATAAGGGCAGTTTTTTCATTTCCGTCCTTGCCTTTTGTCCAAGAAAAAGCGTATCCAGACTAAAGGCAATGAAATTATATCCTTGATCAATTTTCTCCTGTACAATTCTGATATCAGGTTCGATCACATGGTAACCAACCAGCTTATCATATGCTTTAACAACACTTTCGTATTCTTTCAGCACTTCACTAACATCCTGATCGCGGTACTGGCCGGGTTTCCCCATGGAACCGGAAAGGTCATAGGGCCCAATAAAAGTTCCATGTATGCCATCTGTCTGAATGATCGCTTCCAGGTTTTTTATGGCTTCCAGGTGTTCTATCTGAGCAATGAGGACAATCTCGCGTGCTTTACCGTCCTTATATTCCTCGAAGCCAAAGCCGTAGTTTTGCGCCCTTGAAAGACCAACCCCCCGCTTTCCATATGGAGGGTAGTTTACCGCATTGACGGCTTTTTCTGCCTCTTCTTTTGAATTGATCATCGGAACAATGATACCATCAGCACCTGCATCCAGGACCCTTTTAATGATGCGGTCATTGTTTTCACCGACCCGAACAAAGGCCTGCAGTCCTTTCAACTGTATGGTAGCGATCAACTGTTCAGCTTCAAAATAATCAGTTACGCTATGTTCCAGATCGATGCATAACCAGTCAAATCCGGCATCGGCCATGATCTCAGCGATGGAGAAATGGTTGAGCGTGATCCAGCTCCCAATCGTAAATTTCTTTTGTTCCGTTTTTGTCATCAAAATAGGTAAGATATCATTTTGAAAGGTCAGCTTACAGCTTCGCCTCCTAAGTCACATAAAAACAATCTATGTAACTCTAAATCTATAGGTTAATAAATCACTTCAGGATTTCCATACCAGTAAAAGTTCGTCCTTGCCTTTACCGGTCATGAAATCTTTCAGTTCATTTTCACTCAATATGATATACCTGATCTTACGGTGAATCATATTTTCCGATTTCTCAATCAGGTTGAGCAGGTAGCCTTTATCCATCGCATCACCTACAAACCACAGATCGATTACCTTGCTGTTTTTTCCTTTGGCCAATTCACCTACCAGGTACACAGCAGAAACCTTCCCAAGTCGGGATGTGACTTTATCAATGATCTTGTCAAGCCCTATATGTTTTAGGAGAAGGTTGTGAATATCCCTGTATAACGGGTGTTCCGTATTGGCCATATATACCTTTTTATTTCCTTCCTGAACCGCCCTTAGCAAGCCGGCTTTCATCAGCCTGTTCAATTCGAGACGTATGGCATTGGTGGATTCACCAAACTCCGTTTCTAGTGAACGGAGCCATGCTTTGTTGTTACTATTCAGGAAAAATTTAAGTAACAGGTTGATCCGTGTCTTGGATGTGATTAACGCTTCAAGCATTTAAACTCAATTTAAACCTTAACTATCAGAATACCTGATACATAAATTAAAAAGTGTATAAAAAATGAGTAACAAAACTACTCATTTTTTTCATTCTGTTCCAAAAGTGATAATTATAAAGAATATCTTAGATTTGGAAATGGGGCAGTCCGTTATTAAGATAATCAGATTCATTGTTAAAAAAGGTATTGGAAATTCGAATGAAAACCGATTTGAATTACCGGATAATGCAAGGAAAGGGATTTCAATTTATGGGTTTGGAGTGCTCCGGATAGTCATTTATCTCATCATACTCGGGTGAATTATGAATTAATAATGGTATTTCAATTTTAATAAATTTGTTTGACTTTCTCAATTGGGGTTGCTGAGACGAGTGCCAAAGAATAAGGGGAGCAATGAAAAGATATATAAATAAAGTCATCCGAAGGATTAAGCATCATTCTCATGTATATGTCTCTCTTAAGATGCAGAATGAGCAGTTGAGGAAGTTCAAAAACATACATCAGGGTAAAGATTGTATTATCATGGGTGCCGGTCCTTCACTTAATGAGATACCCCATGATTTCCTGAAGAAGTTTGTTGTCATCGGCACCAACCTGTCTTTTAAATATTATACTCCTGATTACTGGGTGGTGATTGATGCCCAGTATTCATGGATGGAGGAGGGGCGTAAACTCTGTCGTGAAAAAAATATACCTGCTTTTATCAACTGGTTATGGGCGCCTGATTTTCCCGACGAGATCCATGAAAATGAAATCAGTCTTCATCCGTACCGGATCTCGACAGAGCAAAGCCCAAAGAACAGGCAATTGAGAAAAAACCTCCTCAATACTTTTAATGATCCTGTCGTGTTGGAAAAAAAGGGGGTGACTTCTGTAAACAGTGTCGTACCGGAAGGCGCAATACCCATCGCAGCCTACATGGGTTTTAAAAGGATCTTTCTCAGCGGAGTGGATTTCTATACCCCCAAAAAAGGTCCCCTGCATTTCATTGAAGATGCGAAAGAAGACTTAGCAAGGATTGATAAACTCAAGAAAAATATACAAAAAGCGGACAATACCCAAAAAGACCTTTTTGCATATAAACGCTGGCCCATTGAGCTCGTGGGGAAATCAAAGCTGAAAGACAGGGTATTCAACCTGAGTGAAAAAAGCACAGTGAAAAATATTCCCAAGATTAATTTTACAGAGGTTATTTTAGATTCCTGAGAATTTGAATGAAACCAGTGTAATTAGTCCAGTGGGAAAAATTTCCTTTGTGAAATAAACTGGATGATTTTCTGAATATTCTGGTCATTCTTTCGCGGATCAAGTTTCAGGTCCGGATTCGTGGGTATGTCAAAATCCATATCAATTCCGGGAATATTGTTTATTTCACCGGCATCGGCCTTATCATAGAGTCCATAATTATCATTTTTCCGGCAATATTCCAGGTCACTATCGATATAGATCATGATAAAACGTTCTTTTCCAATGATCTCTGCAACTTGTTCCCTTACCTTTTCGCTCGGGGAGACAAAAGAGCAAATGGTCATTATGCCCTGATCATTCAGGGTTTTACAGACATGTGCAACACGCCTGAGGTTCTCCGCGCGGTCTGCCGGTGAATAATCCAGCTCACGCGACAGGCCCATTCTCATGGCTTTTCCATCGAGTAATACCGCCGTAGCATCCAGATCGAACAGTTGTTTTTCCAATGAAAAGGCCAGTTCGTTTTTACCGCTTCCATGCAGGCCGGTAATC
>JARRQC010000068.1:16249-17362 GCA_037382165.1 bacterium
CCTCCGTGCTGATAAGGCTTTTACCCCTGACGATCTTTTCTTTGTCAGAGCCTGTAATATGAACCTTTAGTTCCTTGCCATTGAACCGGTCAATGATCATACCGACGGCACAGGTATTGTGCGTGACAGGGTCAATAAGTATAAAGGACCCGGTGTTGCGGTTCTTCTTATAGGGATCAAAGAAAATAGGCTTGCTGGTGGTTATGACTACCCTTCCGATCTCATTCAGTTTGAGATGGTCAACATCCGATTTATCCAGTGTATTGACATCTGTTTTGAATTGAACACTGTCGATACGGGCTTTAGAAGTATTTGTTGTTTGTTTAATGAAGAACTGTATGTCAGGATTCATTGGTTTTTCATCCATCCAGACCAGATTTGCCTCAAAATGCCTGTCAATTTTTGGAAAATTGTCGGGATGAACCAGCATATCTCCACGGGAAATATCGATTTCATCTTCCAAAGTAACGGTTACAGCTTGCGGTGGATACGCATATTCTACATCACCGTCGTAGGTTGTGATGGTTTTAACGGTTGATGTTTTCCTGGAAGGGAGTGCCATTATTTTATCCCCTTTCCTTACAATACCCGAAGCAACCGTTGATGCGAAACCCCTGAAATTAAGTGACGGCCTGTTCACATATTGTACCGGATACCTGAGGTCCTCAAAATTACGGTCGCTGCTGATATGGACGGTTTCGAGAAATTCAAGAACAGACTGACCATGATACCAGGGCATTTTATCCGATACATCGACTACATTGTCACCTTTCAGTGCTGAAAGGGGTATAAAGGTTATATCAGGTACATCAAGCTGAGTGACAAAATCCCTGTAATCGCGGCATATCTCATTAAATCTTTCCTCGCTGTAATCCACCAGGTCCATTTTATTGACAGCCAGCGCAACGTGTTTTATTCCCAGTAATGAAACGATAAATGTATGACGTTTGGTCTGGGTGATTACCCCGTGACGGGCATCCACCAGGATAATGGCAAGATTGGCTGTGGAAGCGCCGGTGACCATATTACGGGTATATTGTTCATGCCCGGGTGTATCAGCAATGATGAATTTTCTTTTTGCCGTTGAAAAATAGCGGTAGGCCACATCAATGG
>JARRQC010000069.1:0-8731 GCA_037382165.1 bacterium
AAAGTTCATTTGCCGGGCAGTAATTTTGAATGCAATCCCGACAGCTATCGGGATGAGAAATTTCAGGGGCATATCTGACTGGCTGCTGACAGGCTCCCCGAAGTTTATTCCCAAAGCGCCAAACATGTTCCCTGGGAAAATCCCTTCGGTGTTTCGGTTTAATAAAACCAAATATTTTAATATTCCACGCCCGCCGGCCCAAAGCTTTTTTATTTTACTGTTTGTTTTTTGAAAGGATCATGGCACGATAAGAACAAGCACTATATATTTTACCTTTGCTATGGCGGGTAAAATTCCATAAACAACCCTGTTATTTTATTTCATGCAGCAAAATCCGGATCATGAAAACCAACCATTTCATCCTGTCCAGCCTATTTCTATTAAACATCCTGTGCCTTTTCCCGGCCTGCACACAAAAGAAAAACCTGTCCATGAATGACCGTCCCCTCATACCACTTCCCCTCAGTGTTGAACCTGCAAAAGGTATATTTGAGATCTCAAAGGAGACCGTGATTGCGGTGAACAAAGAGGATGAGCACTTGCTAAGCCTGGGTAAATACCTGCAATCCATGTTGACGCGGGCGAACGGTGAAAAAAACCGGTTGAGGACCGAAACAGGAAGCATTGGAAGAAATTCAATTCTCCTTTCTCTTGTTGAAGACGAGAATTTTGCAAAAGAAGCATATATACTCGACGTTTCAGTCGATGGAATCCACTTGAAAGCCGGCCACCCCGCGGGCCTGTTTTATGGAATTCAAACCCTCCGGCAACTTTTACCGGCGGAGATTGAATCTGCCTCCAAACCAGAGATGGAATGGTCTATTCCCTGTGGTCGCATCCATGATTATCCTGTCTATGCTTATCGTGGAATGATGCTCGATGTTTCCAGG
This sequence comes from bacterium, assembly GCA_037382165.1. Lineage (GTDB taxonomy): Bacteria > Bacteroidota > Bacteroidia > Bacteroidales > F082 > JAADID01. The sequence goes on from JARRQC010000069.1 coordinate 891, forward strand.
CATTTTTTCGGGTTGGATGATGTGAAAAGGGTGATTGATCTTATCGCCGCCTATAAGCTGAACATATTACACCTTCACCTGTCGGATGACCAGGGATGGCGTATTGAGATCAAGTCGCGTCCCAAGCTTACTTCCATCGGCAGCAAAACCCAGGTTGGTGGAGGGCAAGGGGGGTATTATACCCAGGAGCAATTCAGGGAGATTGTGAATTATGCAGCTGACAGATTCATCACGATCGTGCCGGAAGTGGAAATGCCGGGGCACTCCAATGCTGCGTTGGCTTCTTATCCTGAATTAAATTGCGATGGACAGGCCAGGGAGCTTTATACCGGTATCGAAGTCGGGTTCAGTACCCTTTGCACCGACAGGGAAGAAACATACCTGTTTGTAGAGGATGTCGTTCGCGAACTGAGCCAGATCAGTCCTGGCCCTTTCCTTCATATCGGTGGTGACGAGTCCCTGTCAACGGAAAAGGACGACTATATCGCCTTCATCAACCGGGTACAGGATATTGTCTCAAACCATGGTAAAAAAATGGCGGGATGGGAGGAAATTGCCCAGGCGGATCTTCACCCTTCATCTGTTGTACAGCACTGGAATAATCCCGAAGATGCACTGATGGCCGTGAAAAAGGGAGCCCGGGTGATCATGTCTCCCGCCAGGAAAATTTATATGGATATGCAATATGACTCAACCACACCGCTGGGCTTGAACTGGGCAGCCTATATTGAAGTGGATTCCGCCTATCAATGGGATCCTTCCCGTTTGATAACAGGAATCAACCGGCAGGATATTCTGGGTATTGAGGCGCCATTATGGACCGAAACCATACTGGAAATGAATCATATAGAGTACATGGTCTTTCCCAGAATGCCAGGTTATGCAGAGATTGGCTGGACGCCGCCGGAAAGAAGGAACTGGATGGATTACAAGCAGCGTATCGGAAAACAGGCGGCTCGATTCCGCGCCATGGGGATTGATTATTACCGCTCACCAAAGATTGAATGGGATTAATATTGATGAATATGAAAAAAGTCAAGAAAGTAGTTAAACATAAGGCCTTTGTCGGAAACAACGATGAAATTCTTCGTGAATTCAGGGTTGGCCTTCAGGAATATGATGAGAGGGGGAACCTGATTAAAGAAGTGCAGTACGATAATAGCGGCCAGGTAAATATGGCCAACGGATATAAATATGATGAGAAAAACAGGCTCATCGAGGAAATCCATTATTATGAGGAAGAGGTGGGGGAAATGATTACCTACCGGCTGGATAGTGAGGGGAGGATAGAGCGGTCGGAAACCAGATATGCCGACGGATCGGTATCGGTAAAGGATTATTCGCGTGCAGGAAACAGGATCACCATCCGGGCGGTGGACGAGGATGGGGACATTGAATCGGAGGATTTGCTGACATTGGATGAAAAAGGCAACATTCTGGAAGAAGTACATCTGAATGAAGACCGCGAAGTTGAAACAAAATTCGTCAACACTTACAATCAAAAGGATCAGCTGATCAGTCGTGTGGAATTTGGAGAGAATGATGAGTTCATCAGGAAAATACTGATAGATTACGATGACAAGGGGAACGCTATCGCAGAAACCCATCTGAACCGAAAGGATGAAGTTATGGATCATATTACTTTCTCCTTTGATGACCATGGCAACCGGACCGAATGGCAGAACAGCACCTATTTGCATAAAACCATCTTCGATAAGGAAAACAGGCCGTTACGTGAAGAAAGGCTGAACAGGAGAAGCCGACTGGTTGAGAACTTTACGGAATATAGCTATGATGAGGAAGGCAGGATTGAATCTGAAAAGACCTTCAGCATGGGAGAGGAATATGAACTGGAACCCGGCGCTGTAACCCGGACAAAATCTGATTTTATTATTCATCGGTATAAGTATGAATTTTTTAATTCGTAAGCTTAAAGTGAATTCCAGGTAACTGTTTATTAATGGGAAATAGCGCCGCATCATCAGAGAACCATCTCTTAAAGTATTTTCAGCTCAGGTCAAACAATTTCTGGTTCTGGTTTGAAAAAACCTTTCGGGATTTCGGCGTGGAAGACCTGCACAAATTAAGGGTGGAAATTAAAAAGTTCCGGTCATTCCTCAGGTATGTTGAGATGGATGATAAGCTAGCCTTTGATAAAAAAGACCATTATCGGCTGCTTTCAACGATTTTCAAACCGGGAGGGGCGCTCAGGGAAACACAAATGAACCTGGCCCTCCTGAAACGACACCGCGCTTTCGAACTGCCGGGATACCAGGCCTATCTTACCCGTCGGATGGAAAAACAATCCGTTAAACTGAAAGCATCACTTGATCAGTTTGATTCAGACTTGATGCACGAGTTGAATGAATTGCTGCTCCATGAACTGAGCCTGATCAATGAAGCGGCCATCTTGTCTAATGCCAGCTCCTTTATCAACAGCGAACTTGCGACGATGCGGAAACTCCGCCGCGTGATCAGTAACCCGAAGGATTTGCACCAGGTGCGTACGCATACAAAGGCGATGGGATATGTTGCCCGCATGATCTATGAAATGTATCCCACAAAGAAACTTGAGAGTTTGTTGCTGCCCGCCAAGTCAGCAGAAAAACTGATTGGAAACTGGCATGACCGCGTCGTTTTCAGAAATTCGCTGCTCAGGTATTTGAAAAAGAATCCTGCGACCCCGGAAAAAGATAAAATCGATAGGCTGCTGAAACAAATTACTTACAGGAATTCAGTGGCCGTGAGGCACATTTCCATGAGGCTTGACGGTTTCATTAACAAGCGTTTATAACAGCTGTCAGTATATACGGATCTTGTTGATGTAGTTCTCCTGTTTGACTGATCACCTGAACATGCTCAGCTACTCACTATTTCCCCTGTGAATTAAGCTAATTTATTTATCTTTCCGCCTTATTTTTTTGATGTGAAAATTGGTATAACGGGAGCCAACGGACATGTAGGCGGTAACCTTGTCAGGAGATTGCTACCTCAATACGGCAAGATCAGGGTACTGCAATACAGGGAGCATCTCGCCCTTGACGGGCTGGAGGTTGAACGGGTGCATGGTGATATCAGCGAACCGGAAACCCTTGACCGTTTCTGTGAAGGACTAGATGTGGTCTATCACCTGGCTGCAAAGATCTCTATCGGGCACAACAGTTTCGATCTCCTTTATGATACGAATGTTCAGGGTACGATGAACCTGGTCGAAGCCGCGAAAAAACATGGCATTAAAAGGTTCATACATTTCAGTTCCATCCATGCCCTTGAAAATAAGCCATACAGTGAACCCATGGATGAAACCAGGCCGCTGGCTACGCATTCACCGATGGCATACGAAAAGACGAAGTCCATGGCCCAGAAATGGCTTTCAGGACAGCAATCCCCTGATTTTGATGTCATTATCCTGAATCCGACATCCATACTCGGCCCCTATGACTTTAAGCCATCCCTTATGGGCGATTTCATCTATCGACTCTACCGGGGTGCCATTCCCGGACTGATACCCGGAGGTTATGACTGGGTAGATGTGAGGGATGTGTGTGAAGCTGCCGCAAATGCGCTCCACCAGGGGACAGGTGGTGAATCATATATACTTTCGGGTCATTACAGGTCGGTCGTCGCCTTTGCAGAACTGCTGGGTCAGGTCACCGGCAAGGAAATTCGCAAGCCGTTACTTCCTTTGTGGCTCGCGAGGGTAGGGGTGCCTTTTCTCTATGCCTGGTCCAAAATAAACGGACAGCACCCCCTTTATACCAATCAATCCCTTGATATCCTCCAAAGTGGTAATTCGAACATCAGAAACGAGAAAGCAAGAAAAGAACTGGGTTTTAACCCGAGACCGCTTGCTGAATCGCTGAGGGATACCATTGCGTGGATGAAAGAAAACCAAAACCGTAAAACATGTTTTCAGAAAGTACCTATTTCATCCTTCTTTACCTCTGGATGGGCCTTGCCGTTGTCACCCTGCCTATCTTGCTGAAGATCCCGGCACCCTATGGCCGACATTCAACCAGGAACTGGGGGCCGATGATTAACAACAAATTCGGATGGTTTATCATGGAGGCCCCGGTCATCGTTGTGTTTAGCTGGTTGTTCTTTGCCGGCCCGGCGGAGAAAACGCTGCCGGTATACATTTTCTATGGACTTTTTATGCTTCATTATTTCAACCGTGTATTTATTTTTCCTCTGCAGCTCAAAGGGAAAAAGAAGCAGATGCCGCTCATTGTGGCCCTCATGGCGATCTTCTTTAACCTTTGCAATGGTTTTTTTAACGGGTACTGGTTCGGCTACCTTACCCCTGCCTATGATTTGAGCTGGTTTTATGACTGGCGATTCATACTGGGCGTTGTTCTCTTCTTCACGGGAATGATCATCAATATCCGCTCGGACCAACGCCTGATCGGACTGCGAAAAGGAGGGAAAACCGGCTATTATATTCCCCGGGGCGGACTTTTTAAGTATGTTTCCTCTCCCAACCTGTTCGGGGAGATTATCGAATGGACAGGATGGGCTGTGATGAGCTGGTGCATGCCTGCGTTATCCTTTGCCTTGTGGACATTTGCCAACCTCGTACCAAGGGCAATGGATCATCATCGCTGGTACCATCGTACATTTCCTGATTATCCAAAAGAAAGAAAAGCGGTTTTCCCTTTTCTGGTGTAAAATAATTATCGGAAGAGACCGCTTTTAATTATTGACGAGCCATCCGGGTCGATCCTCGTCGGATTGTGATCCGGGTTGGGAAATGCGTGGCAAGGCACACTGTTTTTCGTATTTTTGCTGGTTGCGGAAACCAAAAATCAACAAACCCGGAAATTGCCATGTATGAATTCCTCAAGGGTGATCTCATAGAGAAGAATCCCGCCTATGTTGTGCTTGAAACCAATGGTATAGGTTATCTGGTGAATATCTCCCTGAATACCTATGCCAGGATAAAAGAAGATGACAGGACAAAATTGTTCATTCATTTCTACGTGCGGGAGGATGCGCAAATTCTTTACGGTTTTGCCGATGAATCAGAGCGCGGACTGTTCCGTCACTTGCTTTCGGTCTCCGGTGTGGGAGCGGCTACGGCACGCCTGATCCTTTCATCCTTAACATCTGATGAAGTCTACGATGCCATTACTTCAGGTAAAGCTGCTGTGCTGCAGAGTGTTAAAGGTGTGGGTGGAAAAACGGCACAACGGATCGTGATTGACCTGCGGGATAAGCTGGCCAGATCGGAAATCAGTCCTGAAAAAGTTGATTTTTCCCACAATACATTAAAGGATGAAGCGTTATCAGGATTAATGATTCTTGGATTTTCAAAGTCTTCCGCGGCAAAGGCAATTGACCGGGTACTAAAGCAACAATCCGCTGAGAGTGTCGAACAGCTGATCAAGGAAGCTTTGAAGATATTGTAACGACCGAAACAACAGAGAATTAAGCAACCAGGAGGACGTTGAGGAGGAAGAAAATATACTTTTTCGCTTTTGGGATCATGCTTGTTTGGGTTCTGGCACTCGTATGGCCGGTATCCGCTGATGCATCCGCTCCCGCTTTGCCTCAGAATTTTGTTCCGGATACCACCGATCAACAGCCTTCTTCAGGGACAGATCTCCTCTTTCCTTTTCGGGATAATACGGGAAATCCATATCTCGACGGTCAAAACCAAAGTCCATTGTTCCTGAGGGATCCCTCCAACATCAACAGGGAGATCATTTACAACCCGTTAACGAATACATACGAGTTCCAGTCGAAAATTGGAGATTTCAACTACAGGACACCAACCACCCTCGATTTCAAAGAATACATGGATTATGAAATGGACAGTGACATCGAGGAATACTGGTCGGAAAGGTCACAAACCAGCGGAACAGCAGAAGGTTCCCGCCTGATTCCCAAGATCCATATAGGGGGGGAGGCATTCGAAACAATATTCGGAAGCAATACCATAGACATACGTCCGCAGGGTTCTGCCGAGGTCAGCTTTGGTATCCTGCACAATAACCGCCAGGATCCGTCACTCGATGTCCGCCAGCGGAAGACCACCAACTTCGACTTCGATATGCGCATCCAGATGAATGTGGTGGCCAAGATCGGTGATAAGATAGAATTCAAAGCCAATTACAATACAGAATCCTCCTTTGATTTCGAGAACACCCTGAAATTGAAGTATGAAGGTAAGGAAGACGATATCATCAAGATCATCGAAGCGGGGAATGTCAGTCTTCCCCTGCGGTCTACACTCATCCGCGGAAGTACAAGCCTTTTCGGGGTCAAAACTGAACTTCAGTTTGGCAAGACCAGGGTATCTGCACTCTTTTCCCAGCAACAAAGTGAAACCCAGAATATCACCGTTCAGGGAGGTGCGCAGACCAACAAATTTAAGCTGACTGCGCTGGATTACGAGGATAACCGGCACTTCTTTTTCGCCCATCTCTTCAGGGACAATTATGAAACCGCCCTGTCCACCCTGCCCGTCGTTACTTCGGACATTACCATCCAGCGGGTGGAAGTCTGGGTTACCAACATTGGCGCCGCAACGGAAGAAAACAGGAATATTGTGGCTTTTACCGACCTTGGCGAAGGCCGTGATGAATGGATATTCAACGACAATATAACACCGGCTCCGCTGGGGTCAGGTGCCGTTCCATCGAACACTTCCAATGACCTGCTGTATCGCATGGATCTTGATCAGGTGCGGGATATCAGCCGTGTAACCGATTACATGAATGGTGACCCGCTGGGTGTCGGTAAAAACAATTACATGGTGGCGGGACAGGATTATGTGAAACTTGAAAATGCCCGTAAACTGAAAGCCACAGAGTATTCAGTCAATAATAGGCTCGGTTTTATCTCACTCAACACCTCACTGAACCCTGACCAGGTACTTGCCGTTGCCATCCAATATACCGTCATTGGTTATGACAGTGTTTTCCAGATCGGTGAATTTTCAGACCAGGGGATCGTCGCTCCCCAAAACCTGATCGTAAAATTGCTGAAAAGCAACACCCTCTTCACCAAAATGCCGATGTGGGACCTGATGATGAAGAACGTCTATGCCATTGGTGCCTACCAGGTGGCCAGGGAGGATTTCCGGTTCAATATCCTGTATTCCGGCAATGAAGAGGCAGTTCCCACCGGATTCTTTACCCGTGGCCCAGAAGAAGCTGTCGGTGTGCCGCTGATCCATTTGTTCGGCATGGATAACCTGGACTTTCAAAGAAATCCAATCGAAGGGGGAGACGGTCTGTTTGACTTTATTGACGGTGCAGCCACCAGCGGGGGTACCTTCCAGTCCTCCAACGGAAGGATATTCTTTACCGTGCTGGAACCATTCGGCAGCTACCTGCGTGACTCCATTTTCCCAAATGACCCGGATTGGGCGAACCAGTATGCCTTCGATTCCCTTTACACAGAAACCAAGGCGGCAGCCCAGCAATATCCTGACCAGAACCAGTACATCCTGGAAGGGATGTATAAATCCCAGTCCGGTTCAGATATCAGCCTCAACGCACTGAATGTTCCCCAGGGCTCTGTCAAAGTGACCGCCGGCGGCGTACCCCTGACGGAAAATGTGGATTATACCGTAGATTATACCCTGGGTAGGGTGAAGATCATCAATGAGGGGATACTCAATTCAGGTGTGCCTATCAATGTTTCCCTGGAGAGTAATTCCATGTTCAATGTCCAGCAGAAAAGGATGATGGGAATCCATGTTGACCATGAGATCAATAAGGACTTCAGGATTGGAGGAACCATACTGAACCTGCACGAACGTCCCCTCACCCAGAAGGTGAATTACGGGGATGATCCTGTCTCGAATACGATATGGGGCCTCGACCTCAGCTACA
>JARRQC010000070.1:0-8706 GCA_037382165.1 bacterium
TTTAGGAACCCCCTGCTGCCCGCTTTATTTTGACATGGCTTCGGCTGCTTTCTGGTCACGGATCACATCCACATCACGGTATCTGAACCCATAATGATATAGGTGCCTTTTCAGTGTGGTACACCAGGTGCATGTGGGGGTTGTATAGACTGTCACGCGCTTCTGCGGTTTTTCTCCTTCAATAGTCCTGGCAGTAAACAAGCGCTGTTCAAACAAAGACTCATAAAATCCTTCATCATTACAGCCCTTCACTGATTTGATAAAGCGGTCTCCTTCGAAAACCAACAGCGATGGCGCTGAAGTGATCCCGTATTTACCATGAATATCCCTGACCTGGTTTACATCCACCGTGAGGACATTGACTTCCTTTTGCCGTGAAGCGACTTTCTCAATGCTGTCATAACTGCAATCACTGGCTTCGGATCCTTTTTTATAGATCAGGATGTAATTTTTATGCTTTTCCTTTAGGCCTTCAAGCATTTCGTTATATGATCCAATCGCTTTGATACTCATATCGCAACTTTTTCAGCTTCAAATCAAACGGTATGCCAATGCAAAAAAGCAGACTTTTTGTAAAAAGGACATTAACGGACTGACAAAATTTCATCCTTCTTCAGTAGATGAACGGGATCAGTTTTTTGGTACGCTTCATATAATCGCGATAACCAGGATAATGATCCACCAGATGCGATTCCTCATACTGGACCTTCAGCAACAGGGTGATCATCAGCAAAAGGAAGGCTATCAGCCTCAAATAGGTATAGTAATCGAGGACCAGCGGCAGGAAAAGCAGCAGTTGTGCCAGATACATCGGATGCCGAATCACGCTGTAAATGCCATGGGTGACCAGTATCCCGTTTTCCTTATTGGTCGGACTGATATTAAAATTGCCTATCCTCATATTGAGGACGGCCAGCCCCCCCAGGAATATCCCCACACTTTCTATTAAGATACCTGCATAACCTGTGGAGATCATCGGGGCGGATACAAAGAGATAGGCCAGGCAAATGAACTGCATGAGAACAAGCAGGTAAGGATATATTATTTCACGATTCATGGGTCGTAAAATGGCTCCGGCAGCTTAGTTTATTGCAAGTAGAGAGAAAGAAGTCTCAGCCGGAGCCATGTTACAAATTTAAACATTCACCCGTTTGTTCATGAAAGATTTCTCGTGTAATTCCAGCAACTGATTCCTTAAAGCCATTTTACATCCACAACTTCCCATGGATGATCTCCATTGATGAGCTTACAGCCAATGCCTTGCGCATTTATTCAAATCATTTCTAATTAGCAGGGTGACCTGTGCTTAATCAGATCACAGCACTTACCTTTGTAAGTTTGTAGATCCAATACCAGAATTATGAATAAGATCGTGTCAGCCGGTAACCGGGGCAAAGATATCCGCTCGGATTGTTATGTTGAATTTGAACCCACCACCTCGGGAAGTGTCAGCATTACCCTGCAAAGTAAAGTCTCGGCACTTTACGGGAATGCTATAAAGAAGTTGATCCATCAAGTACTGGATCATTTTGACATCGCCAATGCAAGGGTATTTTTAGAAGACAGCGGGGCCCTTGATTTTGTGATTGCCGCACGACTGGAATCCGCCATCAAACAGTCCTTTGAAACAGACAAAAACTTTTTATTACCTGTCATAGAAGAAAACAGAGGCACCTTTTCAAAGGACAGTTTCCGTTTCTCCAGGCTTTATCTGCCGGGAAACAGTCCCAAACTGATGCTGAATGCCGGCATCCATCACCCGAACGGGGTTATCCTTGACCTTGAGGATTCGGTAGCCCCTTCCCGAAAATTTGAAGCGACGCTGTTGGTGCGGAATGCATTGCGGAGTGTCAATTTCTACGGGGCGGAAAAGATGGTCAGGATCAACCAGGGCAGCAGGGGTTTGGAAGATCTTCACCACATCATTCCACACCAGGTTGATCACCTACTTATTCCCAAATGTGAATCCGCGGAAGACATCAGGCAGGTCAATGAGACCATTTTACAAATCAAGGAAAAAGAAAAGAACAATAGGGCAGTCTGGCTTATGCCTATCATCGAGAGCGCAAAAGGTGTTTTGAATGCCTATCAGATCGCCACAGCAGCTGATAATGTCGCAGCCCTGGCCATCGGGCTGGAGGACTATACGGCCGATATCGGAACGAGGAGAACCGATGAAGGCAGAGAATCCTTTTTCGCCCGCAGTATGGTGGTGAATGCAGCCCGGGCGGCAGGCATTCAGCCCATTGATTCCGTGTTCTCAGATGTCAACGACATGGCGGCGCTGGCCAAAACGGTCAGAGAATCCAAAGCCCTCGGTTTTGATGGCATGGGGTGTATCCATCCTCGACAGATCGAGGTCATCCATGAAAATTTTGCCCCGGAAAAGGAAGAAATTGAAAAAGCAAAATTAATAGTGGCCGCTTTCAGGGAGGCGGAAGCAAAAGGCCTCGGGGTAGTTTCCCTGGGCTCCAAGATGATCGACCCTCCGGTGGTCAAACGTGCCCAAAAGACCATTCAGATGGCTATTGAAACCGGGAAACTGAAGAGAAACTGGGATAAAGATCCGGAATAACACCCTGACAAGACTTCCATGAAAACCATCCAGTCAGGAATAACCAATTGAAGAAAACGAAAAGATGAAAAAATACGATAAACTCACAAAGAATGCTGCCGGCCGGTTCGTTCCGGCGATCATTAATGGTGAAGAACACACACCTTATATGGGCATCGGTAAATTCAGGCCTTCCGGCAGAAAATATGCTCCCCGTATCGTCAGTTCTGCGGATTATCCCGACGATGGCAACAAAACCGCGGACAGTCTCAGGAAAGCACTTGAGCTGGCCGGGTTGAAAGATGGCATGACCATCTCCACACATCATCATTTTCGTAATGGGGACCTTGTTGCCAACCAGATATTCGATATCGCCGGCGAAATGGGAGTCAAAAACCTGCGCTGGTTTCCCTCCGCTTCCTTCCCCTGCCAGGAGGGGCTGATCAAGTACCTGGAAGATGGCACGATCCAGCGCATCGAAGGCAGCATGAACGGCCCGCTCGGAAAATATACCTCGGAAGGAAAAATGAAAGGGATGGCCATCCTTCGCTCCCATGGCGGCAGGTATCAGGCTGTGCAGGATGGAGAGGTACAAATCGATATCGCGGTCATTGCCGCCCCGACAGCAGATCCCTTTGGAAATGCAAACGGGGTGGATGGTCCCGCAGCCTGCGGACTGCTGGGATTTGCCCTGGCCGATTCGCAGTATGCCGAAAAAGTGATCGTCGTTACGGATAACCTGGTCCCATTTCCCTGTATTCCATGGCAAATACACGGCAATTATGTGGATTATGTCGTAAAAGTCGACAAGGTAGGACTGCCTGAAAAGATCGTCTCGGGAACGACACAAATCACCAAAAGTCCCGACAGGCTGCTGATCGCAGAGATGACAGCCCGTTTCTGTGAAAGTGCAGGCCTGATCTATGACGGCTTTTCTTTTCAGGCCGGAGCCGGGGGAACTTCATTATCCATCGGGAACTATTTTGGTGACATTCTTCGAAAGAATAACTGGAAGGCCAGGTTCGTACGCGGAGGAAGTAACAAATATCCTGTTGAAATGCTGGAGGAAGGTGTCATTGATTATATCCTGGACGGTCAGACTTTCGATCTGGATGGGATCAGGTCGATGCGTGAAAACCCTCATCATGTGAACACCTCCCCTTTTACTTCTTACAATTATCACGGCAAGGGAAATTTCGCTACCATGGTTGATATCGTTGTATTGGGCGCTACTGAAGTAGATTTGAATTTCAATGCCAACGTGGTTACTCATTCTGACGGTTATATGCTACATGGTATCGGCGGTTGGCAGAATTGCCTGTTCTCCAGATGCACCATATTGCCCATCCCGCTTTTCCGCGACCGTATCCCGGTTATACGTGAAGAGGTTACTACCCTGGTAGGTCCCGGGGAACTCATCGATGTGGTCGTAACCGAAAGGGGTATTGCGATCAATCCGCTGCGTACGGATCTCATCGAACGCACAAAAAATTCCGGCCTTCCCATCAAAACCATTGAACAACTCAAGGAAGAAGCCGAAACCATCTGCGGCAAACCTGAAAAGATAGTGCTTGATGACGAGCTTGTCGCCGCCATCAAATGGGTGGACGGAACGGTGATCGATGCCGTACGGAAAGTACCTTCCTGAAACCGGAATTTCAATTGGCAACCCCAGTTGGCATCTTGAAAAGACCAGGCAAAATAAAGCAGAACAGCCCTTTATTTAATATTCTTTTTTCCTGTAAATGGTCTTTTAAAGGAAAACAAGTTCGAAATCTGCTGCCCTACACTTCCGGATTGCAAATCCGGAAGAGCCATTATCATTTGTCTGTGATCAGAAATAGAGCCAGTGACCGACCAGGCCATCTTCCCGGTTATATTCCAGGGTTGGAAAAGGTAACTTCACAAAGCTCAACAATTTGAAAGTAAATTTCAGGAATCCCGACCGTGTTTTTATTTTGGTCCAGTCAATATCCATCGAAAGGTAAAACTGCGGTACACGGTCATAGTAGGGCAATGGATTCCCTGCGTCGTCAAACGGCGGATTATCTTCGGGGCCGAGCATTCCTTTGGCGCCATATCCTGCCGCTACGTTTATCCATGAAGGAAAGCGGGATTCCTTTTGTATAAAAGACCCGATGTTGAAGGAAAGCCAGTAGGTATGACCGTTGTAATCTTTCAGGATGCTCTGGGAAGAGGTCTTTCCAAGCTGTTCCGGGCGGTATTGTGCGTATTCGGTGGAATGATAGCTGAACTTCATCGTGATACGCTGTTCCTCCCAAAGCAGGTGCTGTGCCACCGAAAAACCCGCTCCCAGTCCATTGGAGATCAAATCCATGTATGATGCACCGTATTCTGCAGAAAAACCGTCCAGGATCTCAATGACCGTCATGGAGGCAAATCCCATGAGACCACCGTACCAGGCTGCCTTTTTATTATTCACGCCGGACCACCGCAACATCCAGTAGCCATAATTGGAAAAGGTGTAAGCCGTCTGGGCATGCCCTATCTTATCCACTCCCATCCAGTAGTGACTGTCGTCGATGAAATGAAAATTGCTGGATGGATTGTCCTTATACCAGGCAAAATACAATGTGCCAAGGGTGGCGGCATAAGTGGCTGAGGAAGCGATAATGACTGAATTCAGTCTTTTACGGTTGACCGAATCCGGATAAGTATAATATTGCGAAAATGTATTCCGGAAAACAAAGGCCAGCAGTAAAACCAGGAAAAGCCTTTTCATATTTTCTGAAACACACAACAATACTAGCTGAATTTAGAAATCAGATCAAAGATAATTTTTGTTTTCTCATCCAGCAATGGTTTGTCTGTAGCTTCCGCGATGAACCTGAGGTAGGGTTCGGTATTTGAAGGGCGAATGTTGAACCACCAGTTCCTGAAGTCGAACCGGTATCCGTCGAAATCCAGAAACCGCTCCGGGGACTCGGTCTTCATAAAATGATTCCTGACTGCCTCCATGGCTTCTTTTTTATTTTCAATCCTGAAATTTACCTCTCCCGTGGAGACATAAGTGGAGATTGTATCCATAAGCTGAGAGAAAGTCATGCCTTTTCTGTGAAAATTATTTACAATACGCAGGACCAGGATGGCTGCCAGCAGTCCGCTGTCTGAATAATAGAAATCCCTGAAATAATAGTGACCGGCCAGCTCCCCTCCGTAGATTCCGTCAACCTCTTGAAGTTTTGACGCTCCGTAAGCCCTTCCTACCTTCCAGGTTACCATACGGGCCCCAAAGCGCTTAAGATAGGCTGCCACGGACCGGGAAGTGCGGATATCCTGAACCACCGGACCCTGTTCATGCCTTTCACCAAAAAAATAGTGACCCAGTAAGGCGATGATCAGATCAGGTGAGATGAAACTCCCCTTTTCGTCAATGAACATCACCCTGTCCGCATCTCCATCGAAAATCAGGCCGATATCCGATCTGTTTTCAAGGACCGCCCGTTTGATCTGTTTCTGATTATCAGGTTCAAGCGGATTCGGCGCATGGGCAGGAAAACTGCCGTCCGGTTCGGCATTGAGGTAAAAAGCCTGGTCACCGAACAATTGCCGGGCAAACAAACCTGCCATGCCATTAGACAGGTCAACGGAAATGTTCAGATCGCCAGTATCAACCGTATAATTTTTCAGAAAAGCCAGGTATTCCTTTGTCATATCGACTTTCTCCAACTGCCCTGATTGGGTTGCTTTTATCTCTTTCCCTCCGGTGATGGCAGCCTCTACTTTGTCCAATCCATTATCATACCCTACGGGAACCACATTTTTTGCCGAAACTTTCAACCCGTTGTGTGATCCGGGATTATGAGAGGCAGTGATCATGACGGATCCCCCGGTACCCAGTTTGCCAGTAGCCCAATAGACCATAGGAGTGGTCGTGTAGCCCATATCCAGGACGTCACAGCCTGCATCGGTCATTCCCTCTGACAGGGCATGGAATATTTCCGGGGAGGAATGCCGGCAGTCCATACCGATCAGCATGCGTTTTGTTCGCAGTATGGCAGGCAGGAAATATCCGATCCTGTAAACCAGTTCCGCATCCAGTTCTTCACCCCATTTACCGCGGATATCGTAAGCTTTAAAGGCAGGAAGATGATTTGGTTTCATGGGTTGGGGGTGAATTTTGAGTTTTGGGATTGGAGTCCTGAGTTCCGAGGAGTTCAGGCTGCATGCAATTCGTTATATCGTTACATCGTCTGCATCGCTCAATCGCTACATTTAATGAGTCTATGGTCCTTAGTCAATAGTCTTGAGGAGTTTACGTTACGCCTCTCCATTTCAAATTTCACAATCCAAATTCAGCATCGACAATTCTGAATACCGGGGAACTTCGCCTTCTTCAACCTTTTCTCCATCCTTCCAGGACGCCATTCATCACTCATCATTCAAATATCCCTCTCTCATCCAGCGCTTTCTGGTAAGCCCTGGCATTTCTTCGGTGCTGGGCATTTGTCTCGGCAAAAGCATGATAACCGGAAAGGTCTGCACGGGCGCAGAAATACATAAAATCATGCTTTTCATAATTCAGGACCGCATCAATGGACGCGATGGAAGGTATGCAGATCGGGCCGGGGGGCAGTCCCATATTCTCGTAAGTGTTATAGGGTGAGTCATATTTCTTGTGCTTGTTCAATACACGCCGGATAGAAAAATCACCGATCGCGTAAACCACTGTAGGGTCAGCCTGCAGGCGCCATTTAGAGCGGAGCCTGTTGAGGTATACCCCGGCGATGGCCGGTTTCTCATCATTTTTGTTGGTCTCCTTTTCAACAATGGAAGCCAGGGTAACCACCTCTTCCTTTGTCAGCCCGATAAGTGTGACCTTTTCAAGCCTTCCGGTATTCCAGAACTTCTCATTCTCTTCAAACATCCGTTCCACGAATTCTTCCGAGGTGGTGTTCCACCAGAATTCATAAGTGTTGGGAAGGAAAACGCCCTTCAGGTTTGCAGAATCAATATTTTTGCGCACCAGCAATTCAGGCGATTTCAGGTAATCAATTATCGAAATGGAATCGGCTTCAATTTGTTTCGACACCTTTCCGGAAAGCTGGTATAAATTCCTGATATTGTTAAATGTAACCCTTACAGGTGTTTGTTTTCCGGAGCGTAGCATATTGATCAGTTCTTCATTGCTCAGACCATGTTCGATCACATAATGTCCCGGTTTAATCTTACCGGTATATTTCTTTTGCTGGGCCCACCATTCAAAGTTTTTCCTGTGAATGATCAAACCGTTGGAATATAAAATTTCCCTTACATCTTCAAATTGGGATCCCGTAGGGATATAAATGGAAACGGACTTCCCTTCAGGCGTCCACACATTGGGGTCGAAAACCACCCTGTAAACGTAGTAACCCGCTCCACCCAACAATAAAAGTACGATAATGAAAAACCAGATGAAAAAACGTTTTACCCTGCTTTTCTTCTTATTGCGTGGTCTGCTGTATTTTGAATGATAATATGCCATAACTAAACCTGATGGGGATTGAAAAGCTGCAGCAGGTATTCATCTGCCCAGCTTCCATTCTTTCGATTCCATTCTTTTTTTAGGCCGGCTATTATAAAACCATGTTTTTTAAACAACCGGAGGCTGACTTCATTTTCGGATTCAATATTGCCATAGAGCTGATGCAGTCCCAGGATATTGAAACCGTAGTCAATGATCAGATCCAGGGCAATGCCGGCAATTCCCTGGTTCCTCTCCGACTCCATCACCATTATACCGATTCCTGCCCTTTTATGTTGCGGTTCGAAATCAAACAAATCCACCGCACCCACCTGCAGGCTCTTTCCATCTTCCTCTTTTTCAATGATAAACCTTGCCTGGCGGGTAGCAAAAATATCCTTGTCAGACTGCATGACAAACTGTTCCAGGTCAAAGCGGGAAAAAGGGGTGAGCGTATTGCTCAGGTGCCACATTTTGTGGTCATTCTCCATCTCGTACAGAAAACCGACATCCTCTGGTTCCGGAGCCCGCAATGATATATTTTCCTTTTGCCACATCATGAATCACACTGCAAAAATACTTTCTTTCGCTAAATCTGTATTGTGCCTGTATGAATTAGATTCATATCCGTTGATTTCTATAAATATCAATAAATATCCCGTTTATTTCCAGAGTTTGCAAGAAAACC
>JARRQC010000071.1:0-18512 GCA_037382165.1 bacterium
CTTGTTTAACGGCTGCCTTACACGAATATTGTTCCTTTTACGCAATGACAACACCATAGAGGTGATCATCTGCGCCATTTCCATTCTTTCTTCCAGGTCTTTGTCGATCAGTTTTTCATCTGCTACCGGGAAATCGGTCAGATGGACGGAAGATACTTTTTGCCTTCCGCTAACCCGGTTCAAGTCCCTAAATATCTGCTCAGAGAAGAAGGGTATAATGGGAGAGGCAAGCTGTGTAATGACTTCAAGGCAACGATAGAGTGTCTGATAGGCTGCAATCTTATCATCCGTATAATCCCCTTTCCAGAAGCGTCTCCGAGACAGTCTTACATACCAGTTGCTGAGGTGCTCAGTGACAAAGTACTGAATTGCCCTGCCGGCTTTGGTAGGTTCATAATTTTCATAGGAATCATCCACCACCTTGATCAGGGAGTTCAGTTCAGAGAGAATCCAACGGTCAAGTTCAGTTCTTTTACTGTTTGATATCTCTTTTTCCGCGAAAGTGAACCCATCAATATTGGCATAGAGCGCGAAGAAGGCATATGAATTATAAAAGGTGCCAAGGAACTTTCGTCTGGCCTCATCTACACCCGTAATATCAAATCTCAGGTTATCCCATGGCTGCGAGTTGGTTATCATATACCACCTGGTCGCATCAGGACCATAAACACCAATGGTTTCAAAAGGATTCACTGCGTTCCCCAGTCTCTTGGACATCTTGTTGCCGGCTTTATCCAGCACAAGACCATGCGATACCACATTCTTAAACGCTACGGAATCAAATGCCATGGCAGCTATGGCATGCAAAGTAAAAAACCATCCGCGTGTCTGATCAACACCTTCTGCGATGAAATCAGCAGGGAAATTTTTCTGAAAGGCATCCCTGTTTTCAAAAGGGTAGTGGAACTGGGCATACGGCATTGATCCTGAATCAAACCAGACATCGATCAAACCAGGTTCACGAAACATCCTTTTCCCGCTTTCCGAAACAAGTATGATCTCATCTACATATGGCCTGTGAAAATCAAAGGTTTCATAATTTTTGCGACCCATATCTCCGGGAATGAAATCGTGAAGCGGATTCTGTTCCATAAACCCGGCTTCCATGGATTTTTCAATTTCCTGCTTGAGCTCTTCGGCTGAGCCGATGGCTTTGACTTCCTGTTTATCTTCTGTTCTCCATATAGGTAGCGGAACCCCCCAAAATCGGGACCTGGAAAGATTCCAGTCGACGAGGTTTTCAAGCCAGTTTCCGAAACGACCTTCGCCTGTTGACGAAGGCTTCCAGTTGATCGTTCCATTCAGCTCGATGAGCCTCTCTTTTACGGCGGTTGTCTTTACGAACCAACTGTCAAGCGGATAGTAAAGAATCGGTTTGTCTGTTCTCCAGCAATGTGGATAATTGTGCACATGCTTTTCGATCTTGAATGCCTTCCCTGAAATCTTAAGGCTTACGGCCAGGTCAACATCCAATGAGTCAGCATTATCGCCTGCCGATTCGTCATATTCATTTTTAACGTACCTGCCGGCATACCTGCTGTATTCATCCATATCCACATATTCACGGACGAACGATTCATCGAGATCTTCCAGGCGATAGAACCTTCCTTTCAAATCGACCATGGGTCGCGTTTCACCATTATTGTCGATCAATATGAGGGGTGATATTCCCGTTTCCCTGGCTACCCTGTCGTCATCAGCACCAAAAGTGGGTGCGGTATGTACAATACCTGTCCCATCCTCGGTAGTCACAAAATCTCCCGGGATCACTTCAAAGGCTTTGCCCATGGGCTTAATCCACGGAAACAACTGTTCATAGCTGACACCTGTCAGTTCGAATCCCTTGCAGGTGTTTAAAACCTTGAAGGGGATGTGTTTATCTCCCAATTGATAATCTTCAAAGGAAAGGTCCTTATTTTTTGGATTAAAGTAGGCATCCAGCCTATCCTTTGCAAGAATAACTGTAATGGGGTCACCGGTATAGGGGTTGAATGTTCTTACTTTGGCATAGTCGATCTTATCGCCCACCGTCAGCGCTGTATTGGAAGGCAAGGTCCATGGCGTGGTTGTCCAGGCCAGTATGTAGAGGTCGCCTTCCACATCCATGAAGAGCTTTTCAGGTGCTTCATCCCTGATCACTTTGAACATGGCAACCACAGTAGTGTCGCTGACATCCCGGTAGCAGCCCGGCTGGTTAAGCTCGTGCGTACTCAGCCCTGTTCCTGCCGCGGGTGAATAAGGCTGGATGGTGTATCCTTTGTACAGCAGCCCTTGATCATATAGCTTTTTCAATAAATACCATACCGACTCAATATATTTATTGTCAAAGGTTATATAAGGATGTTCCAGGTCTACCCAGTAGCCAATTTTTTTAGTCAGCTCATCCCAGAGGTCCTTGTATCGGAGGACTTCCTTTCGACAGGCTTTGTTGTATTCCTCGACACTGATCTTCTTTCCGATATCCTCTTTGGTAATTCCAAGGGAAGTTTCAACACTGATCTCTACGGGTAAACCGTGTGTATCCCATCCGGCCTTTCGTTCAACATATCTGCCTTTCAGGGTTTGATAGCGGCAAAAAAGGTCCTTGATGGTTCGCGAGATAACATGGTGAATACCCGGTGCTCCATTTGCGGAGGGAGGTCCTTCGTAAAACACAAAAGGCTTGTTCCCTTTACGAATATCGAGACTTTTTCTGAACGTGTCATCTTCTTCCCAGAATTTACTGATATCCGCAGCCAGTTTTGTCAGTTCAAGCTGTTTATATTCCTTGTATTTACGTTCCATCTGGATACCGGTTGATATTAATATTTGCCGGGGCTACCGGCGATTCTAAAAAAGTGGCTGCAAAGCTATAAAAAATAGTGGCCGGAACAATCGTGTTCCCTGCAGGACAGATGATTCAGGGGAGGTAGTCTACATTGTCAGCTTTTTTTGAAGAATTGTATGAAAGCTTTATGCATCAGCATAGAGTATTTTCCCTGCTTAAAAGTATGGTCTTCAATTGTTTCACCTGTGAACCCTTCAATTCATCAAGAAGGATGCTCACCAATTCTTCAACGGTTTGATCGGCATGATAATCTTCACTTATTACAGGCGGGCCAAAAGTCTCAATTTCACTGATCGCTGCAGAGAGTATTTCCCTGGCCAGCTTTTTGGTTCCTTCTTCATACGATTCATTACCAGAGGCATCGCGAAGGGACCATGAACTGAACCTGTATTCCAGTTTTTCAATCTGCCGGATCTTTTCATTGTTATCTCCAAAAATTCTGGCCAGAATAATGATGGTATACTTTTTCCATCCCTGCAGATCAAAATCCTTCACATTCAGCTTATCAATCTGTTGCCTTAAGAGTTTAATTTCTTTTCCCTCCATTTTCAATCGGTTATGATTCACTGTAAAGATAAGAATTAAGTATATTGGTTTAAACTGACTTTTATACCCCAGCTCCTTCAAATTTCGTAATTTCACCCCCCTAACGAAAATGTATTATGATCCAATTAAAATTCAATTTTGATCAGGCTTTACCGTTTGTTTCAACAGAGCGTATTTATGATTTTCAAAGCCAGATCGATACTTATTTCGACGCCATTATACATAAAACCGGACAGGGTAACGAATTTCTTGGTTGGTATGACCTGCCGGATAGTGTCGAAGAGCCTATGTTGGACAGGATAGAGAAGATTGCCGGTGAATTGCGAAGCAAGTCAGATGTATTCGTGGTCGTGGGAATAGGCGGATCTTATCTGGGAGCCCGGGCAGTCATTGAGTCTTTGTCCCATCATTTCAAAATGATGAAACCGGACAGCGGGGCAGATATTTTATACGCAGGTCAGAATATCAGCGAAGATTACCTTTCAGACCTGCTTGAGATGCTCGACAATAAGGATTACTCATTGACCGTAATCTCCAAATCCGGAACGACAACTGAACCTGCCATCGCCTTCAGAATATTGAAGAATCATCTGGAAGAGAAATACGGACAAGCATGAGACCTTTATAGTCCCTGACGATGTGGGAGGACGCTACTCTGTACTGACACCGGTCGGTTTGTTACCCATCGCGGTAGCCGGCTTCGATATCAGACAGTTACTGGAAGGTGCCCGCAGGATGAAAGAACATATGGTGAACACAACCGCCATCGATAAAAACCCGGTCTCCGCCTATGCTGCTGTACGTAACGCATTATACCGGCAAGGTATGACTACGGAGATCATGGTGAATTATGAGCCGAGGCTATTTTACTTTACTGAGTGGTGGAAACAGCTCTATGGTGAAAGTGAAGGAAAAGACAACAAGGGAATATTTCCCGCCGGTGTAAATTTTACCACAGACCTCCACAGTATGGGACAATATATCCAGGAAGGACTGAGGAATATTTTTGAAACCGTGCTTTCGGTCGAGCAGGCGCAAAAGCACCTTACCGTGCCGGAAGACAAAAAGGATCTGGACGGATTGAATTATGTTTCAGGACGGAGAATCCACGAAATAAATCATAAAGCCCGGATGGGAACCATGCTGGCCCATGTTGACGGAGGCGTACCCAACCTGTTGGTATCCATTCCTTTCATCAGGGAATCCACACTTGGTGAATGTATCTTTTTCTTCGAAATGGCATGTGCTGTTAGTGGATACATCCTGGGAGTAAATCCATTTGATCAACCTGGTGTTGAAGCTTACAAGAAAAACATGTTTGCCCTGCTTGGCAAACCGGGTTTTGAAAAGGAAACCGAAGCCATCAACAAAAGGATATGAAAATAGCAATTCTTCCAGTTCTGGGATTATTGTCTTTGTTATTAAGTATTTCCTGTCAGAGCCCGAATTCTTCGGAAAGGATAGGGGAACTCCGTGTGCTGCTAGGTACATGGGAAACTTCGGATGGTACAATATTTACAGAACATTGGAATGTCGTCAACGACTCGATCCTGTCAGGTATGGGATTCAGTAATTATGGAACGGATACGGTCTTTAAGGAATCATTAAAGATATTTACCCTTAGGGATAATATATACTATTCGGCCAATATAAAAGGCCATGATCATGAGGTTGTTTTTCGTTTGGAAAAAACGGGCAATGGCAGGTACTGGAAATTTGTGAACCCTGATCACGATTATCCCAATATCATCGAATATCGATTGTTAGACGATAGCACCCTTGAAACAAGAACCTCCACCCTGGCCGGTACGAAAGAAAAGACATTCCTGATGAAAAAAATCAAATAATGAACTTTACTGATTTGATCCTAAAGCGGCAGAGCGACAGGAGATATATAGAGCGACCCGTTCCCAGGGAGATGATCAACCATTGCCTGGAAGCAGCACGATTGGCCCCTTCTGCCAGCAATTCACAACCCTGGACCTTTATCGTCATCGATGAGGCACAACTGAAAGAAAAGGTAGCGCAAAAGACTTTTGGTCCTTTTAAGACCTTCAATAAATTCGTACCCCAGGCTCAGGCCATTGTGGCCATTGTCATGGAAAAACCGAAAATGATCACAGAAGCGGGAGGCAGAATCAAGAAAAAAGAATATCCCCTGATAGATATTGGTATCGCTGCCGAACACTTTTGCCTCGCTGCAGCAGAGAAGGGCCTGGGAAGTTGTATGATTGGCTGGTTTGATGAAAAATCAGTAAAAAGCCTGTTAGGGGTGCCAAAAAACAAGAATATACCGTTATTGATCACCCTGGGTTATACCCCTGAAGCATACCCGACGAGGAAAAAAATCAGGAAAAAATTCAATGATGTGGTGCATTACAATTTTTATAATCACAGCGGCCATTAGCATCTATTGTATAATTTCCTCGATAACCTTCGGATAATACTCATATTCCAACTCATGAATTTTTTTCGCCAGTGATTCCGGAGTTTCATCAGGGTTTACCCCTAAAGATTTTTGAAAAATGATCTGACCCTCATCGTATTTTTCATTCACGTAATGGATCGTAATTCCTGAGATCTCTTCTCCGGCCTGGATGACCGCCTCATGCACGTGATATCCATACATACCTTTACCGCCATATTTGGGAAGCAGGGCAGGGTGAATATTGACAATTTTGTTCTTAAAAGCATCCAGAAGATTTTGAGGCACAAGCCAAAGGAATCCAGCCAGCACCACCAGGTCTATTTTATGTGATCGAAGGATGGAAATAATTTCTTCGGTATGGTGCAATGTGTGCCTGTCAAATACGATGGTTTTTACTCCCAGTTTTTGTGCTCTTTCCAAAACGCCTGCATCTGGTCTGTTTGAAAGGACTAAAGGCACATTTACATTCCTGTTATGTTGGAAATACCGAATGATCCGTTCGGCGTTGGTTCCATTACCGGAGGCGAAAATGGCAATGTTTTTCATGCGTCAAAAGCTGTCAAATTCCGATTCTCAAAAGTAGCTATTAAAGTTGGCACACCATCCTATACATACTCATTCACATGATTTAAATTGGCCAACCATGTCCGAATCAGCTATTTGGCAACAAGCAAAATTTTATTTTTTTATTGTTTTTTATTTCATTAATGCCTTTCTTTGCAGCCAGTTTAACCTTAAAAATTTACGAATATGTCAGACGTTCGCGAAAAAGTTGTAAGTATCATAGTTGACAAACTTGGAGTTGAAGAAAGTGAAGTGACCAACGAAGCTAGTTTCACCAACGACCTGGGTGCTGACTCACTGGATACAGTTGAACTTATCATGGAATTCGAAAAAGAATTCAATCTCTCCATTCCGGACGAAGAAGCTGAAAAGATTGAAACCGTCGGGAACGCTGTTTCTTATATTGAAAATAATATCAAATAATATTTCTTACTAGTTAGATGGAGTTAAAGCGGGTAGTTGTCACCGGTCTCGGCGCGATAACTCCCATTGGCAATAATGTCAATGATTATTGGAACGCGCTGATCAACGGAGTTAGTGGTGCAGGTAACATCACTTTGTTTGATGTAGAAAAATTCAAAACAAAGTTTGCCTGTGAAGTAAAAGACTTCAATCCACTGGACCACTTTGATCGTAAAGAGGGTCGGAAACATGACCGTTATGCCCAGTTCGGTCTTGTCGCTGCGGAAGAAGCGATCAAGAATTCGGGCATTGACTCCGAGGGTATTGACAAAGACAAAATCGGGGTAATCTGGGCTTCAGGAATTGGAGGATTACGAACCTTTCATGATGAAGTTGTTGGATTCTGCAAAGGTGATGGAACGCCCAGATACAACCCGTTCTTCATTCCAAAAATGATCGCAGATATCGCTGCCGGTCATATTTCGATCAACCACGGCTTCCGGGGTCCTAATTTTGCTACGGTCTCCGCCTGCGCTTCTTCAGCGAATGCGCTTTCAGACGCCTACAATTACATCAGGCTGGGTAAAGCAATAGCCTTTATCACGGGGGGATCCGAAGCCGCCATAACTGAAGAAGGTGTTGGTGGTTTCAACGCCATGCATGCCATCTCTACGCGCAATGATGATCCCATGAGAGCCTCCAGGCCCTTTGATAAAGACCGCGATGGATTTGTGATTGGTGAAGGTGGCGGAGGCGTAGTCTTTGAAGAACTGGAACATGCACTGGCCAGGGGAGCTAAAATTTATGCTGAAGTATGCGGTGCAGGTCTTTCGGGAGATGCGCATCACATGACAGCCCCCCATCCCGAAGGATATGGAGCCTATCTCTGTATGAAAGCGGCCCTGGATGATGCCGGCCTTTCAATTACAGATGTGGACCATGTCAATACCCATGGAACTTCTACTCCTGTTGGAGATATCGTAGAGCCGAGGGCCATTCTCCGCCTTTTTGGTGATCATGCCTATAAAATCAACATCAATTCCACCAAATCCATGACCGGACATTTGCTTGGTGGAGCAGGTGTCATTGAATCGATCGCAACGATACTGGCTGTTCAGAACAATATCATTCCGCCTACCATTAACCACTTTACAGACGATCCCGACATAGATAACCAACTCGATTTTACTTTCCACAAAGCCAGAGAAAGAGAAGTAAACGTTGCCATTACCAATACTTTTGGCTTCGGTGGACACAATGCCTCCCTTCTGTTTAAGAAATTTGTAAAGTAATCTTTACCGGGTTTTGTCAATACGGGGTTATCTTCGGTCCAGATTCTCGTCCAGCAAAGACATTTATCAATCCATCAGGAATATTTTCGGTTTCTATCCCGGAAACATCTACTTATACAAACTAGCCCTGCGCCATAAATCGGCATCTGTAAAGAAGATCAATGGCCTCAAGGTTAACAATGAAAGGTTGGAGTACCTGGGAGACGCCATTCTCAGTGCGGTAATCGCCGATTTTCTCTTTAAAAAATTCCCATATAAAAGCGAAGGATTCCTGACACAAATGCGATCCAAGATCGTCAGCCGGAGTTCACTCAATAAACTTTCATTAAAGCTTGGCCTGGAACAGCTCATCCTTTCTGATAATGATCAGAATTTCCGTACACGGTCTGTCGGAGGAGATGCTTTTGAAGCGCTCGTGGGAGCTATCTACCTGGATAAAGGTTATTATTTTGTGAAAAGGACCATGGTACGACGGATCATCAATGTCCATTTTGACATTGAAGATCTTGTCGAAAGCGAAATCAGCTATAAAAGCCGTATTCTGGAATGGGCACAGAAGGAGAAAAGGGATATCTCCTTCGAAGTGGTGGAGGAAATCGGTGAAAAACAAAACAAACAATTTAAGGTCGCTGTCAAACTGGATGGAAAGACGGCCGCAGAATCCATTGATTACAGCATCCGGGGCGCTGAAAAGATTGCCGCCGAGAAAGCATGGAATCAACTGGATGAATAGCATCAGCTCTTCTTATCATTCCTTCCTGTTACATTGTTTACTAATTTTGGAAAACAATACTTTACGTCGTGGCGAAAAAATTAAAACTGGAAGTGGACTATTTTGAAGGTTACCACATGTTTTCTATTGCCACGCAAAGTAAAGATTATACCCTTGCTTTTCATATAAACCATGCTTTGAACATTGAGCTGAAAAAGTATGATGATCTCACCGTTGAAGGAAGAAAAGGAACCTATCCCTGGTTCTATTTTACCCAGGGTCAACATTCACCGACTTTCTACCTGATCGGCAACAATCATTCGGATGGAAAAATTATTCCTACCCAAAAAGGGATTGATTATTACCTGCTTATCAGGGAATTATTTGATAATGAAATGCTTTCCCATTATGCAGCTGCATTGCGAAAAATCCCGGGCATTCTGGGTGTATTCATCACCAATATGAAAAACATCAGACATCTTGATCTGCTGATCGAATCTGTTGAGTTACACGAAATGGAAACCGTGGCGCGACCAGGTAAGATAAAACAACCAAAATAAAAGGATAACAATTCCCCCTCAAAGACGTTATCTTTGCAGCATGATGCAGATACCTGAGAAATACAGCAAATACTTCAATGAAAGGCAGTTCTGGCAAAAACTCAAAAAGCTGTCGGGTAAGCTGGGAAGCAGAATGCTGTATTATCTTATTGTGTTGTATGAAATGATGAAGGACAAGCGTATCCCTGTCAAGACGCGTTTGTTGTTCGTTGCAGCCCTGGGTTATTTTATCCTTCCCTCTGATCTTGTGGCCGACTTTCTTCCCGCCCTGGGCTATACGGATGACCTGGCATTCCTTACCTATGCCATGGCCAGCGCGACAGATTATATGACACCTGAGATCAGAGAAAAAGCCCGTAAAAAAGTGGACCAGCTTCTGAAGCGAAAGCCGGAAGATGAGCATAAGGAAGAGGACTAACTCGAATTAACCACCTCGGGGCAGACCTGCCCGCCGCACTGCTTAGGCAGGCGGAGCCCACGAGGTATTTTAAGATATTTTTCATTTATTATCCGCAGTAGAACTGCGGGGAATGTAACCCTGAGATCCCTCATACTCCGTATTCTGGATCCCCGCCTGCCAAAGCGAAGCGACGGGCAGGAGTTCGACTAACTGATTTCACTGCGTCTTCGACTCGTTAAATCAAAGTCTCACTGATTCAAATTGACGTAAAAACCGGATATCGTTCTCAAAGAACAGCCGCAGGTCATTGATCTGATACTTTAACATGGTGACCCTTTCAATTCCCATACCGAAGGCATAACCTGTATACCTTGAGCTGTCAATACCGCAGAATTCAAGCACATTCGGATCGACCATTCCACAGCCGAGGATCTCGACCCAACCCGTGTACTTACAGATATTGCACCCTTTGCCTCCGCAAATGTTGCAGGAAATATCCATCTCGGCAGACGGCTCGGTAAAAGGGAAATAAGAAGGTCTCAGCCGGATCTTTGTATCCTTTCCAAAAAGCTCCTGGGCAAAATAGATGAGCGTATGTTTAAGGTCTGCGAAAGAAACGTCGGTATCTACCGATAGTCCCTCGACCTGATGGAAAATACAATGGGCCCTGGCAGAAATGGCTTCATTTCGGAATACCCTTCCAGGCAATAACACCCGGATAGGTGGTGAGGTACTCTCCATGGTTCGGATCTGCACGGAAGATGTATGGGTACGCAAAAGAATATCCGGATCTTTCTCTACAAAAAAAGTATCCTGCATATCCCTTGCGGGATGGTTGGGTGGAAAATTCAAGGCTGTAAAGTTGTGAAAATCATCCTCAATCTCCGGACCTTCTGCAATGGAAAAACCAATCCGGGAGAATATGTCGATAATCTCATTCCTGACAATGGACAGCGGATGCCGGGTACCCAAAGGGGCCACTGCGGGAAGGGTCAAATCATGAGAAGACCCTTTGGAAGCAACCGAAGATTGAATGGCATCCTTCAGCTCAATGATCTTCGATTGAACATCATTCTTTAACCTGTTGATCTGTTGACCAATTTCCTTTCGGTCGGCGGGATCAACCTGTTTGAAATCACCAAAAAGTCCGGGGATGAGTCCCTTTTTGCTTAGAAACCTGATGCGAAATGCTTCCAGTTCTTCCATGGAAGTCGCTGTGAATTCTTCCACTTCATGGGCCAATTCCGCAATCCTATTTTTCATTTATATTCAATTAAAAAGTGTTCAGTGATAGCTAATGAGCAACGATTCCGGAAGTTATTTTACTATTTCCATGGTCATTATTATCTCTACCACGGGTTTATCCCTGTAACCGGTTTCCACAGCAGCGATCTTGTCGACCACATCCAATCCGTCAACTACTTCTCCAAAAACAGTATAGCCACCATCAAGGTGAGGCGTTCCTCCTATTGTCCTGTAAATTTGTCTTTGATCTTCGGTATAATGGAAACCCGTTTTTGATGACATGCCATTTATTTGATTGTCATTGAAAACCTGTCCCTGAACAATATAAAATTGAGAACCTGATGATTCCTTGTTTGGATTTACCTGGTCCCCCTTCCTGGCAGCAGACAGCGCGCCCTTCTTGTGAATGTGGTTAGGCCTGAACTCAGCAGGTATTGTATAGCCCGGATCAGGATTTCCATTGGCATTACTACCGCCCTGAATCATGAAATTTTGAATAACCCTGTGAAAAGGGGATCCGTCATACCAGCCTTTTTCAACCAGCTCAATGAAATTGTCACGGTGCATGGGTGTATCATTATACAACTTCACCGTTATATCTCCCATATCCGTGTGAATGATAACACGGGTCTCCTTGTCATTTCCCTGTGCGCAGGCTTGCAAACTGATTAAAGTGAGCAGCATCCACAATACATTTCTTGTCATAATCATACTTTCTTTTGAAGTGGGCAAAATTAGTAAAATAAGAAAACTACCCCGGATATAGCTCATTCCTTTGTAGCCTCAAAAAAACAGGTCCGGCAAAGCGGTTCATAGACATCCGTTTCGCCCAACATCACCAATTTATCGCTGTTTATCGTCCGGTGGGAATAATTGGCAAGGTGGCCGCAACGGATACAGATCGCGTGCACTTTTGTGACATATTCAGCAATAGACAACAATTGTGGGATCGGGCCAAAAGGATTGCCCTGGTAATCCATATCCAGCCCCGATACCACTACGCGTTTTCCCCTGTCCGCCAGCTGGTTGCATACAGTTACCAACTCGTTACCAAAGAATTGAGCCTCATCAATGCCTACCACCTCTGTATCTTCCGCATAGAAAAGAATCTGAGAGGCGTTTTGCACCGGGATGGAGGGAGATTTATTTTGATCGTGGGAAACGACATCTTCTTCATCATACCGCGTATCCATGGCAGGTTTGAAAATCTCGACCTTTTGCTTTGCAATACGGGCGCGGTTCAGCCTTCTTATCAGCTCTTCCGTCTTACCGGAAAACATGGATCCGCAAATAACCTCTATCCATCCCTGACGGTGGTTATCATTCCTGCCTTTTTCAAGAAACATAACCCATTAATTGATAAACTTCCTAATTTTGAAGCAAACAAAGTTACGATACTTTTTTACCCATCTTTCTCACGAAAGTAGTAAAGCAAATCAACGATCATGGATATTGAAAAAATGTTGCTTGACATCGAATTGGACCTGAATACCATAGGGGCTCATTTGAAACGTATGCGAAAAGGAATTGATGCAGGATAAAATACGCCGTGTTTATGATCTTTTACTTGCATTGGAAACTTCATCTGAAGGAGATGAACAAAAGGGAAAACAGAGTATATCCCTGCCGGAAAAAATGCCGGAAGCAGCCATCCCGGAATCTGCGAAAAGCAAAAAGCATGAAAATTCTGAAGCTTTGTCTGCCAATACTCCTTTGGAAACAGCTCCAAAAACTGAATTGAAGAAAGAAGTTTCGAAAGAATTTGATACGAAAAAATCAACTGTTGAAGAGCCCGGGAAAGAAAAAAAGGTAACATCTGACCCGTCTGATCAAGAAACACCCACGAAAGAAAAACCCCATTCCACCAAAAGTACAATTGATCTGTTCAGTGAGACTACTGAAGAAACCATCGCTGAAAAACTGGGAGCCGGAGATGATTCCAGTATTGCGAAAAAAATGGAAACACGAAAGATCAGTAACCTCAAACAGGTGATCGGTATCAATGAAAAGTTCCTCTTTATCAATGAGCTCTTTGGTGGTGACCTGGGTAGGTATAACAGTACCATCGAAGAATTTGACCGGATCCAGACCGTGGAAGGGGCAAAGGCGCATCTGAGGGAGTTGAAAGTTTCGCATCAGTGGGGGGATGATAATGAGGCCTTTCTTAAATTCAAATCCCTGGTTGAAAGGAAATCCACACCATGATCAAGCGTAACCTACTGGCTTTCATCTTGATCCTGTTTTCTTTTTCCTGTTTAGCACAGGATATTGATTATGCGCGTGAACTTGTGGCGAAGCTGGCGGGGAAGGATTTTTACGGCAGAGGGTATGTCCATGGAGGAGACTCCATCGCAGCTGAATATATCGCCGCTGAATTTTATGAAAAGGGACTGATCCCTGTAGACTCCTCCTATTTCCAGGAATACTATTTTCCCATCAATACTTTTCCAGGAAAAATAAAACTCAGGGTTGACGGACATGAACTAAAGCCCGGATTTGATTATGTGATCAGCAGTTCAAACCACTCAATAAAAGGGAAATTCAATTTATTTTACCTGCCTGATAGTATTGTCAATGGAGATCAATTACGTGAATTCCTAAATGAAAATGAACTGGAAGATCATTTCCTGGTGAGCAGAAATGCATTTAAAGAGCTTTATGGTAAGGAGCTTGATGGTGTCAGTGGGATTATCCTGTTGACAAAAACAAAACCGTTCTGGCATGTTTCCAATGCAGATCAAGTGAGTAAAACCTGCTGGATTAAAATCGACAGTGTCGTATTTTCCTCAAAACCTAACAATCTGCGTGTTCATTTTGAAAACGAATTCATACCAAACCACAAAAGCCGCAATGTCTTCGCCGTGGTAAGAGGGAAAAGCGATCCAGACAAGTACGTCGCCATTACCTCCCACTATGATCACCTGGGGATGATGGGATCAAATATTTGCTATCCGGGGGCAAACGACAATGCCAGCGGTACCGCCATGATGATGGACCTCGCCCGTCATTTTGCGAAACCGGAAAACCAACCGGAAAAAAGCATGGTCTTTATGGCATTCAGTGGAGAAGAGGCAGGCTTGCGCGGTGCTTCCTATTATGTTGAAAACCCGCTGTTCAGACTTGAGCGCATTGATCTACTGGTCAACCTGGATATGGTCGGTACGGGGAGTGAAGGTATAACCATTGTCAACAGCCTGGCTTACAAGGAACTATATGATAAAATGATAGCCATCAATCAGAAGGAAGGATATGTCCCTGCCATCAAAAAACGCGGAGAAGCCTGTAACAGCGATCACTGCCCATTTTATGAAAGGGGAATTCAATCCATCTTCATTTACACCATGGGAAAGGAGCATACCGAATATCATACGCCGGATGACCTGCCGGAGCGAATCCCATTCACAGCTTATGAAGGACTGTTTCGGTTGATCCGTGACTATATCACAACGCTTGAATAATGGAATCCCACCTCTACATTGTACCTACACCCATCGGGAACCTTGAGGATATTACCCTACGGGCGATTTCCGTACTAAAGGAAGTTGACCTCATCCTTGCCGAAGATACCCGCACAAGCGGTTATCAGATCCCGGATTTTTACTTGTAAGGGCTTGCATACAGCATGGCATTGCTGTGGAAACTCTCCCCGGACCCACGGCGTTTGTCCCGGCACTGGTGAATTCAGGTTTGCCCTGCGACAGGTTTCATTTTGAAGGGTTTCTGCCGGTAAAGAAAGGAAGGAAAAGCCGTCTGGAAATACTGGCTGCTTTGAATACGACGCTGGTATTCTATGAGTCCCCCCATCGCCTGCTAAAGACACTGATACAATTTGCAGACGTTTTTGGCAGCGAAAGAAAGGCTTCCATTTCACGCGAATTGTCCAAATTATACGAGGAAAATGTTAGGGGAACCCTGGCTGAATTGATTGAGCACTTTAAGCAAAAACCGGTTAAGGGGGAGATTGTCATCGTTATTGGACAACCGTCCTGATTCATCTCTCAAGGGATTGTTCATAAACGAACAAAGTTGTATTGTTTAATGACAAAACCGAAGGTTAAAGCTTTGTTAACAAACCTTCTTATTTCATTAATATTCATTGTTTTATAGATTTTGGCACGCGATTGGAAGCCTCTATATTGAAGTTGAATGCTAAAAATCCAGAACGATGAAAACTCAAAGAACTTATACCGCCGTCACGCTGCTGCTGACTCTCTTGTTCGTCGTATCACTGCAAGCATCAACTGGGGTAAGGAATGAATCCTATTATCTGGGAGAAAATCCGCCGGAAAGCTTAAGTGCCGCCGACAGAGCTGCCGCAGCCCTCTCCGTTGATTTTTATTTCGAAGAGGAAGAATACATTAATGACATCCCGTTCGACACCAAATGCATAAGCACTCAGTGCAAGTATAGAAAAGCAATGGCTGTTGAATACGAAATGGAAGAAGAAGGCTACGTGGACGATATCCCGTTCAATACCGAAAAAATCTCCGAAGAATGCTTGATGCAAAAGGCCATGGAAGTTGTATACAAGCTAAGTGAAGAAAGCTATGTGGATGATATCCCATTCGACACCTACGCCATAAGTAAAATGAGTCTCTACAAGGAGAGTATGGCTCAGAAATAATCAAGTAACATCGCTTATTAACCTAGAAACTCAATATATATACTGTTAGTTTCATGATGATGAATCCCGCTTCTGGCGGGATTTTTTTATCTTTAAACCCAACCATTAATCAGCAATGGCTTATTCTTATACCTATCCCAGGGCTTCCCTGACTGTTGATGCAGCCGTGTTTAAAAAAACAGGACAGCAGCTGGAAATTCTCCTCATACAGCGTAAACATGATCCATACCAGGGAAAATGGGCGCTACCGGGTGGATTCATGGATATGGATGAGACCCTCGAACAGGCAGTGCACCGGGAATTGGAAGAGGAGACCGGTTTGAAAAGTATTTCCCTGGAACAACTTCACGCCTTCAGTACACTGGACAGGGACCCTAGAGGACGAACCGTATCAGTCGTTTTCTGGTCACTGCTGGAAGATGACAGCGCGTTAAAGCCTGGAGACGATGCCCGGGACGCATCCTGGTTTTCAATGAGTAATTTGCCAGCATTGGCTTTTGACCATCAGGAGATCATTCAGATGGCATTTGAAAGAGCAAAGATGCATGTTAGCAGTATATGATGCTCCAGCGTTTTAAAACATGAAATAAGATGTGCGGAAGATTTCAACTTTCGGTAAAAGGAAGGCATATTTCAGAACGATTCAATGTGGAAGTTTTCGATGAATTTTACAAGCCGAATTACAATGCGGCCCCTTCCCAGAAGTTACCCGTTATCACAAACCAGGATCCGGGACACCTCAACTACTATAAATGGGGACTGGTACCTTTCTGGGCCAAGGATCCGAAAATCGGATACAAACTGATCAACACCCGGTCGGAAACCATTATGGAAAAACCGTCATTTAAAAATGCATTCAACAAAAGAAGATGCCTGATCCCTGCCAATGGTTTTTATGAGTGGAAAAGGGGGAAAGACAATGAAAAGACCCCGTATCATATCTTTCTAAAAAGTGAGGATATCTTTGCTATGGCAGGAATATGGGAAGTTTGGAAGGATGGGGAAGGCAAACCGGTTCATACCTTTTCGATCATTACTACCGAACCCAATTCTTTAATGGAAAATATCCACAACCGCATGCCTGTCATACTCCCCAGGGAACTTGAAAAGGCATGGCTTCATGAAAATGATCCGGTAAACCTAAAAGCCATGCTGCTGCCTTTTGATGCGAACCTTATGGATTGTTACCCGGTAAGCCCACGGGTAAATTCCCCTGCAAACAATGATGAAAACCTGCTGACACCCATGAATGAGGGAACAGGAAACACCCTTTTCTAACTGACTTTTTGTGGTGATCCATCAGCTTTTTATTGTATTTCCGGCTTCCGAAACCAACCTTTCAGGATTTATATCACCATCAGGTTGCATCCCCGGATATCACTGTGATCGAACCTGCCCAGGATCTCAAAGGAGCCATCAGTAGCTAATCTCCCCAGATCCTGGGTGGCAATGAATGCACAAGAATGGATATTAGCCAGGTCAATAATGTTGACACCACCTGTTTTTCCATAAGGCATCATAGAAAAGGGGTCATTGATATCCCTGACAAGTACCTTCATCCAGGGGGGGCAAGAAAACAATCCCTCCCCTTTAGAATATGCCTGGGAAAGTAATTCCGTCATACCATATTCTGAATAAATGGTATCAACTTGAAATGCCATTTTCAGTTTTTGATGAACCTCCTCCCGTGTTAATTCTCGTCTGCGTCCTTTCATACCACCGGTTTCCATGATCAGCAGGTCAGGAAAATCAACAGGAAATTGATCCGCCAGATCAAGTAATGCAAAGGTGACACCGAAAAGCATCACCTTTTTGCCCTTATTCTTCAGGGTTTTTAGCAAATGATAAAGCGCCTCATGATTGTCAAGATAAAACCCGCTTTCCGGATGTTCACTTTCCTTGATCAGTCGTCTGACCATAAATACAAGAGAAGATCCCGATCTTTCCAGGTAGGAGGGTAATAAGGCCAGGATAACCATCTGGCGCACATCTCCAAAGAAAAGGCTGAACGCCTTCATAAAGCTTGATTCATACAACTTCACTGATTTTATATAATGTTTACTGGTGAATCTCCCTGTCGTTCCGCTGCTGGTAAAAGTGGTCTGAGGATCAAAGACCCCGCTTTTTACCGCCTGTGTCTTAAAAAATTCCACCGGCATGAAAGGGATATGCTCGAGGTTTTCCGGACTATCGGAACCCGGGTGAAGTTGCCGGACGAACTTACTGTAAACTGGATTGTTCCTTATCTGGTAGTGAAATATTTCCAGGGCTTTACCGTTAAAATCTTTGGGGCCGGAAATGCTGAAAATCTGTTTTTCCAGTTGTGAAGCTTTCGGCATAATTTTAGTAGTGATAGACTAATTTTAATACTTTTAACGGCACCTGTGGCGTTATCTCATTGATGGAATACCATCGCATGAAGCGAATTACAAATATAGTTTTATTGTCAGGCATAATCAGCCTGCTGATGTATTCCTCCTGCCAGAAGTTCGAGCAATTCCCGGACGAACCCATCATTACCTATGACGGCTTCCTGCTTGAGAATGACCTGGAGACCGGTGTTACCTACCGGGGGGTATTAATACTCAGATATCAGGATGGAAACGGGGATATTGGTTTGGCATCCTGGGATACCATGCCTCCGTTCAACTATGGGAGTGAATATTATTATAACCTGGTTATCAATTATTTCGAAATGCGTAACGGAGAGTGGGAGGAAGTTTTCCTGGTATTTGAAGACTTACAGAACCAGACTTATGACACCATAACCTTCAGCGCACGCATACCTATTCTTACACCCGTCAACAATAACCAGGCAATCAGCGGTTTTATACAGGACACCCTGTTCCTTTATAACCCGCTTTCAGAAAAACTGTATGATACCATCAAATTCAGCGCGTACATCATAGACA
>JARRQC010000072.1:0-21912 GCA_037382165.1 bacterium
GCTTCTGTCCTGTCCTTACCCCTGGCAAATAATGTGGTACCGCCGACATATTCTCCATACCACCCGCCACCACGATATCCACATCACCAACCCGGATGGCCTGGGCAGCCATTGAGATGGCCTTCATGCCTGAAGAGCATACCTTGTTGACTGTCGTGCAGGGCACTTCTTCCCCGAGACCTGCAAAAAGTGCCGCCTGACGAGCAGGTGCCTGGCCGAGGTTGGCCTGCAAAACATTTCCCATTAACACTTCCTGCACCTCGGATGGTTTCAGGCCCGCCTTTTCAATGGCTGCTTTGATACTCACAGCTCCCAGTCTTGTGGCAGGTATTGTGGATAGTGTGCCCCCGAAACTTCCAATAGGGGTCCTGACTGCAGATACGATAACGACTTCTTTCATGATGATATAATTAAGTTCAATGTTTGGCGAAAATAGATAATTGAAATTAATAGAAGGTGTAAGGGGATAGTTAGAAATCCCTGAAAACAAAAAAAGCCGGAAACTTCCGACCATCATGAAGGATCCTCTGTTCGGTGTCCTTCTTCGCGACAGTCTGCTCTTATCTTGGCCACTGCCGCTTTATTTCTGTAACGGTTCCTAACCGTTATTTTCTGTCCGCAAAAATATACCTTAAGGATCATACACCGTAACAATTCAATATTAAATTACTGTTAAAAAATACATTAATTTTATCAAAAGAGGTTATTTTACAGAAGCTTGTCATCATCGAACCAAACAGCGACTATATATGTTGTTATATTAGGATAAACTGAAAATGAAAATTATATGAAACGCTTAGGTTTACTATTCATTCTATTTACATTACTTACCGGCACTGCCCGTTCACAGGTCTATGTGGGTGATACACCACTGGATACCGCGACGCTGATCTATGGCCTGGATGTGCCATGGGAGATTCAATGGGGACCCGATGACCATATCTGGTGCACGGAAAGATTTGGCAGGGTCAGCCGGATACATCCTGAAACGGGGGAACAAACCATTATCCTGGATCTATCGGATGAGGTATTTCAATCCGGGGAGTCAGGTTTGCTGGGTATGGCCCTGCATCCGGATTTTGATGAAGAACCCTATGTTTACATGGCCTATACTTACCGGCCTGCAGGAGACATCTTCGAAAAAATTGTGAGATACACCTATCAGGGCGGTGAACTGGTTGATGAGTTCATATTATTGGACAACATACCGGGCAATACCACCCATGATGGTTGCCGGATGATCATATTACCGGACAATACACTGCTCTTCAGCACGGGTGATGCCCAGGATCAGCCTGCGGCTCAGGATCAGGAAAGCCTGAACGGGAAATTTATGAGAATAAACCTGGATGGGACGATACCCGGTGACAATCCCTTTCCCGGCAACCCCGTATATTCCATCGGTCATCGCAACCCGCAGGGAATCTTCCTTGCCCCCAATGGTTACCTGTACTCTTCTGAACATGGACCCAGCACAGATGATGAACTCAACATCATCGAAGCTGCCAATAACTATGGCTGGCCAAATGTGCATGGTTTCTGTGACGAGGAATGGGAACAATCCTTCTGTGACGCAAACGATGTGACCGAGCCTTTGGCGGCATGGACACCGACGATAGCCACATCTGACATCATTTATTATGACCATCCGGCTATCCCGGAGTGGCAAGGACATATTTTATTGACTACCTTGAAAAATAAACGTATATATGACCTGGAACTTGATGAAACGGGAACAGGCGTTGTGAACGAAATGCATTATTTCACGGATTGGTGGGGAAGATTAAGGGATATTCTGGTTGGCCCTTCCGGGGAGATCTATCTTGCCACAAACGGGGCCAGTTGGTCCAATACCGATCCTTTTACCCATCGGATCGTAAAGGTCTGGAACCCGGACTATGTTTCAATTGATAACAACTTAAGATCCGAACAAAACAAGGTCGTTATTTTTCCCAACCCTGCGCAGGACCAAATCAACTTTTCTGTGGATGAATCATGGATCGGAAAACAATTCTCCATCTATTCA
The DNA here is from genome assembly GCA_037382165.1 of bacterium. Taxonomy (GTDB): domain Bacteria; phylum Bacteroidota; class Bacteroidia; order Bacteroidales; family F082; genus JAADID01. Next base: position 2,027 of record JARRQC010000072.1, read on the forward strand.
GCAGATGGGCAAATGATGATCAGCAGCACCATAGACAGCACCCGGGTCATTGTACCTCTCCATGATTTCGCTGAGGGGATTTACCTGCTCCGGATCAATACAGGGCAAAGGGTGGATCATTATGAGAAGTTCATCGTAGTAAAAAGATAACTTCCCTGGCGAACTTCTTATCTTTGACCGTTCATTAAATAAGCAAACAATCCTTGGACAAAAGCTTTGATTTTCTGATCCTCGGAGCAGGCCTGGGCGGTCTCGAATGCGCCTTTATCCTAAGCAAAAAAGGATATAAAGTGGGTGTGCTGGAGAAAAATGAGCACATCGGGGGTACACTGCAAAATTTCAAACTCGGTGAATCGACTTTCAGCGCCGGTATGCATTACCTGGGCAGTCTTGATGAAGGTCAGCTGCTACATCGCCTGTTCCGTTTTTTCAACATTCTGGACAAGCTAAAGCTGAAACGCATGAACCCAGAGGTTTTTGACCGCTTTATCATACAGGAGCAGCAAATAGATTATCCGATGGGCTGGGAATATTTTTCGTCCCGCATGAACGCCTACTTTCCTGCTGAGAAAAAAGCCATTAAGGAGTATGTAAGCCTCATGACAAAAGTGTCAGCAAGCCAGGCTATCTATAACCTGCAGGCTCCGGATGGTTATGATATCCGGCAAAATCCCTACCATTACCGGAGCATATACCAGGAAATCAAATCCCTTACCAGCAACAGGAATTTACAACATGCGCTGACCGCCTTGAATTTCGTATATGCCGGCGACAGGGAAACTTCCTCACTTTATACCCATGCACTTATCAATAACTACTACATTCAAAGTGCATACAGGCTTTTGGGAGGCAGTCAGCAGATCGCAACACATCTTGCGGATAACATCAAAAGCCAGGGCGGCGTGATACATACCCGCAAGAAAGTCAACTCATTTATCTTCCAGGACCACAAGCTGACCGGGGTGGAGACCCGTGAGGGGGTGCGTTATACGGGAAAGCAAATTATTTCCAATATCCACCCGGCTGTTACCCTGGAAATGGTTCCCGAAGGAAAGATCAGAAAATCCTTCCGTGACCGCATTGCTTCCATCCCCCAAACCATGTCCGTCTTTGGATTGCATCTCCGCCTGAAACCTGGACGGATTCCCTATGTGGACCACAATGTATACTACTATGCAAATGATGATGTATGGCCGGTGACCACTTACAAAACGGACGAATGGCCGTCCTCCTTCTATCTTTATACGCCCGCCGCTGAAGGTCAGGGGGCATTTGCCGATGCCATGAGCATTTATACCTATATGTCATTTGATGAGGTCAGCAAATGGAGTTCACGGCAAGACCGGGGAGAAGATTACCAGGAGTGGAAGCGGTCCAGGGCTGAAAAACTGATTCAACTGGCCTCAAAATATTTGCCAGGATTGAAGGATGCCATCCATGATTATATCACGGCCACTCCCCTGACCTATCGGGATTATATCGGCACACCGGAGGGGGCCATGTACGGAACACTAAGGGATTACAAAAACCCGATGGCATCTTATATCTTTACAAGGACCAAGATCCCCAACCTCTACTTCACGGGGCAAAACATAAACCTCCACGGGATGCTGGGGGTTAGCATCAGTGCGTTGCTAACCTGTGGTGAGATCCTTGGCATTGACGAACTCATGAAAGAAGTGACCCATGCGTGAGAAAAGGAAAAAATCTATCCTGCGTAAAATCCTGCTTACACTCCTGTTGGTTTTCTTTTTGGCATTAGCGGGTTTCGTAACCTGGTACCTGATAGATACCCGTTTCACCCCCCCTGATGTCAATGAGCAAATTGCCGATCAGCTGAAGCGGGAAAAAACAGGAGAGGATGCTTACAGGATTGGCAGCAGCTGGTTGAGAAAGAATAAATACGGCCTGTGGGAAATGTACCTGGAGGGGGAACCCTTCGAAATGGGAGTCATCAGCGGCAAACTTACCCGGGAACTGATCTATGAGCAGGAATCTGCCTTTGTGAACAAAATCAGGGAACTGGTTCCTTCTGAAAGTTATTTGTCGTTCCTTAAATATTTCATCAGGTTCTTCAACCGTGATATTGATGAGTATATCCTGCCTGAGTACAAGGAAGAGATCTACGGCATCTCCCTTTCCGCTTCCGAAGATTTCGGTTTTATCGGTTCAAATTATGAACGGATGCTCAATTACCATGGTGCCCATGATATTGGTCACGCCCTGCAGGACCTGATGCTGGTAGGTTGTACATCTTTCGCTGCCAATATGGGATTTGCTGACAGCAGCCTGATCATCGGAAGGAACTTTGACTTTTTCATCAGCGAGGAATTCGCAAGGAATATAATTATTTGCTTTGTAAAGCCTGCACAAGGCTTCAAGTTTACCTATGTGACCTGGGCAAGTTTTATCGGGGTGGTCTCCGGGATAAATGAAGCGGGGCTCACCGTGACCATCAATGCCGGCAAATCAGACATACCCACCTCAGCTGCCACACCGATATCCCTGCTCGCAAGGGAAATCCTTCAATACGCCGAAAACATGGAAGAAGACATAACCATCGCAGAAAAACGACAGACTTTCGTTTCGGAATCACTGCTTATCGGATCTGCCGGTGACAACCGGGCCATCATCATTGAAAAATCGCCGACCCGTATTGACATCTATGAATCCGGGAATGATTGGCTGGTTTGTGCCAATCACTTTCAAAGCCAGGCATTCAGTGCTGACGAGACCAATATCGAACACCAGTCCAGAAGCGCCAGTGGTGACCGGCAGGAACGAGCTGTCGAACTACTCACAAGAAATGATACGGTCAGTTACCTGCAGGCGGCCGAAATACTCAGGGATCGACAGGGTGGTAAAGGACAATCCATCGGCCTCGGCAATGAAAAGGCCATGGCCCAGATGATCTCTCACCATAGTGTGATCATGCAACCGCTGAAACACAGGCTTTGGGTGTCTACCCCACCCTATCAGTTTGGCCCGTTTCTTTGCTATTCTCTGGACAGCCTGTTCAGTCATCCCTATATGCCCCAGGATCACGGCCGGTATGACAGCTCGCTGACCATACCCGCGGATCACTTTATTTTTTCGGATCAATACAACGATTTTCTACAATACAAGAATATGCGTCACATGATCAAAGAAGCAATAAAACACAAAACCATCCTGAACGATACGGTCATCAAATCCTTCCTGTCGCTGAACCCGGATTATTATGAGGGTTATGTGCTCGCAGGAGATTATTATGCTGAGCAGGATGAATCGGACAAAGCATCAGCATATTATCAGCAAGCACTGCAAAAGGAATTTGAACATGAGGACCAAAAACGAGAGGTGGAGGAAAAACTGAAACAACTTCCATAACATTATTCGCCTTTTGAAATCTGTTAATTTTGAAAATTTGTACGGATAATGCTCATTCCCATAATAGAAAAGGAAACACCCGGAAAGATCAAAGCGTTCCAGGAAGCGAAACTGGCTGAATTGTTACATTATCTGTCCATACATTCGCCTTTTTACCGGGAAAAATTCAATGAATTCAATATAAGACCTGATAAGATAAAAACACTGGAAGATCTTAACCAAATACCTGTTACAACCAAAAATGATCTTCAGGAAAAGAACGCCGATTTTCTTTGTGTCAGCCACAGTAAAATCGTTGATTTTATCACGACTTCAGGCACCATGGGCACACCGGTTACTTTTGCGATGACAGACAAAGACCTCGACCGGCTGGCGTACAATGAACAAATTTCATTTTCCTGCGCGGACACTACCAGCGATGACATCTACCAGCTGATGGTCACCATGGACAAACGGTTCATGGCAGGGCTGGCCTATTTCCTTGGCCTCAGAAAACTTGGCGCCGGAATTATCCGCACCGGTCCGGGGCTCCAGGAATTGCAATTTGAATCGATTCGTCGTTTCTCGCCCACAGGTATTATTTCAGTACCTTCTTTCATTCCTAAACTTATTCAGTATGCGGAAGAACACGGCATCGATCTATCTTCTACCTCGATTCGGAAGGCTGTATGCATTGGAGAGCCGATACGCAATCCCGATTTCAGCCTGAACACGCTGGGGCAGAAGATCACTGATAAATGGGATCTCACATTGTATTCCACTTATGCTTCCACCGAGATGGGAACGGCTTTCACGGAATGTGGCGCAGGCAAGGGTGGCCACCATCATCCGGAAATGATCATCGTTGAATTCCTTGACGAGCATGACCAACCCGTAAAGGAAGGGGAAGCAGGGGAAGTCACCGTGACTACCCTCGGTGTGGAAGGAATGCCTCTGCTGAGGTTCAAGACAGGAGATATATGTCACCACCATTCCGGAGTTTGCTCCTGTGGGAGGACAACCATGCGCCTGGGCCCGGTGATCGGCCGAAAGCAGCAGATGATCAAATACAAGGGAACCACATTATATCCACCGGCCATCTATGATGTGCTGAACCAGCTCAGCCATATCGAGAACTATGTGGTCGAGGTGAGCACAAACCAGCTTGGAACGGATGAATTACTGATCCGGGCGGGAACCCGGCAGGGTAGCCCCCGGATGGAGAAGGAGATCAAGGACCATTTCAGGGCTTCTCTTCGCGTGGCCCCCAATATCATTTTCATGTCACCAAAAGAGATCACATCCCTTCAATTTCCGGGTAATTCCAGAAAACCTATTAATTTTATTGACCGAAGAACAAAATAAACCTATTTTATTATGAAAAATCTTTTATTATCTGCAATTGCCTTATTTGCAGCCCTTTCTATTTCATTTGGACAGAATGTCTCAAAAATCGAACAAGCTCCATCATGGACCTGGTTCGGTATAGATTACACCCATTGTTATTTCCTGACACCTATGGACTTTCCCAGTGTCAGTGACCTGCAGGAAAAGATCGGCGCATGGAATGACCTGATCCTGCTAGAACGGGATAAGTTCATCGAAAAAACGATCATGACAAAGAAAAGAAAGATCAAGTATTATGTGGACATGATCAAAGAACGCAATGCAGAGATCGACGTGAAAAGCAGGCTGATGGAAGACGGATTTAAAACTTCTCACCTGGAAACGGAAAAGATCCAGGGCATCGTTGATACCGACTATAATGAAGATGATATGGAAGGTATCGGCCTGGTATTTATCGCTGAAAGTTACAGCAAACCCAATGTAGCAGGCGCCTATTATGTCACTTTCTTCGATATGAAAACCAGGCAGGTCATCTTTACCGAAAGAATGCTGGGAAAACCAGCCGGTTTTGGCCTGCGGAATTATTGGGCGGGAAGCTATTATAAGGTTCTCAAGAATGTGGGGAAAAAGTTCTAGGCCATCCATCTGGCGGGGGCTGACACTAATACTTTTTATCTTTCTGACATTTTCTGCTGCCCGCTCACAAGGTGTGCAGCTGGAGGTTGAAGTGCATCAAATTGCGCCGGGAGAAGGCACCCTGAAAATCGGCGTGTTCAACAACCCTGAAGATTTCAAAACGAGGATCAGACCCGCCTATACCTGCATGGTTCCGGCGGAGGACACCCTTGTCACGTGCAAGATAAAGAACATGATCACCGGCACCTATGCGATAGCAGTGTATCATGATGAGAACAATGACGACAAGCTGAACAAACGTAAACTGGGAATCCCGGACGAAGGGGTCGGTTTTTCGGGGACAGGACCGAAAACTTTCAAACCGCCCGATTTTTTAAAAGCCTCATTTATCCTTTCAGGAGATACAACAATCGTTATTCCTTTAAAATATCCCGGGAAGAAAAAGAAATAATTGTCATTCGTTTTCACCCGAATCAAACAAGGGGAACTTTTGGAGGCGAAAAACACGACTTCCTTAATACAATAATGGCTAATTTTGAAGACCGAATTTCAAGCACAGGGAATGAAGAAAGTACTGGTTGTCACCTATTCGCAATCCGGACAGTTGGAGACCATTGTGGAAAACATACTGAAACCGATACAAGGTCACGTTTCGGTTGACCATGAAAGACTACGACCCATCCCTGGCTTTCCTTTTCCCTGGACCGATATGAATTTCTGGGACGCCATGCCGGAATCTGTCAGGATGATCCCTTCAACGCTGGCGCCGCTCAAGGTCGATCAACAAATCGATTACGACCTCATCATTCTGGGATATCCCATCTGGTTCCTGTCCCCTCCCATACCTATGACCACCTTTCTGAAGTCAGATGATGGGAAGCGCATACTTCAAGGCAAACCTGTCGTGACGGTCATAGGCTCAAGAAATATGTGGGTTGGAGCCCAGGAGGACATGAAAAGACTCATCTCGGATGCAGGCGGAAAACTCAGGGGCAATATCGTACTACGTGACAGGCATCACAACCTGCCAAGTGTGGTAACGATCATTTACTGGATGATGACAGGCAAAAAGGAGCGGGCCTGGGGCATTTTTCCGATACCCGGCATCTCCGACAAGGATATCATGGATGCAAAGCGATTCGGAAAACCAATAGTAAAGGCATTGCAACAAGGGAATTATGAAGACCTTCAGCAGGAATTATTGAATATCAATGCCGTTGAGACTATTCCTTGCCAATCGCAACGATGGTGTTTTACATGACTTATCCGTTTTTCTTTCTGAAAATCAAAAGAAACATGGAGTACTACAAAGGCGTAAACCTGAAATAGTCAATGCATTGTAAATGAGGGACGTATTCTTTACAAAATCAGAAACATTTCTTCCCAACGAGCCGGTATCGAATGAGGAAATGGAGCAATATCTTGGCCTGATCAACGGCAACGAATCCAAAGCCCGCGGATTGATCCTGCGCAGCAACAAGATCAAAAGCAGGTACTATGCCCTCGATCGTGATGGAAATCCTACCCATACAAATGCACAGATTACGGCTGCTGCTATTCGAAAACTGTTCGATAAGCAATTCGGGCTGGACGATGTTGAATTGCTCACCTGTGGAACTTCCTCCCCCGATACGATTCAACCGGCACATGCCCTGATGGTGCAGGGAGAACTTGGCGGGAAATCACTCGAGGTCATGTCGGCACATGGCACCTACATCGCTTTTGAAAAGGAGTTTCTGCGCTGGATGCTTTCTGATGGTGCGGCAGCGCTTCTACTGGAGAATCAACCTGCTAAAAACAGTCCCTCTCTCCGGATTGATTGGGTGGAGATCAAGTCTTATGCCAATGAACTTGAGAGTTGTATGTATGCGGGTTCCCAAAAAAACGAGGATGGCAGCCTGACAGGCTGGAGGGAACTGAGCAGTGATGAACAAAATCTGCATTCCATTTTTTCGTTGAAACAGGATGCCAAACTACTGCAAAAATATATTGTTCCTACCGGGTTCAGGTTCTTGAAAGAAGTCCTTGCGAAGCACGACGTTTCCATGGACACATACGATTATTTCCTTCCCCACCTTTCTTCCATGTTCTTTAAGGATAAGATCTATGAAGTGATGGAAGGATCCGGACTGAAGATACCCCTGGAAAAATGGGTGCTCAACCTGGACAGGATAGGCAATATTGGTTCTGCCTCCGCCTTTTTCCTGATCGATGAGCTTTTCCATTCCGGAAGAATAAGGAAAGGTGAACGAATACTCGTCATGGTACCGGAAAGCGCTCGCTTTTCCTATACCTATATCCAGCTCTCGGTGGTCTGATAAATAGCTTTACTGACCCCTACTCCGGATTATCTTACTACTTTTACATTGATTTCCGCTAAAAGGAATATATCATGAGAGTAAAGCATTTCTTTCTTTCGGCCGCAGTTACAGGAATTGCTGCCTATGCCCTGTTTCGACAGACCAACAGGTTGAAACTGATCTACAATGAGGAGAGTGGTCAGCTGATCATTGACAGGAAATATTCTGTCCGGTTGTGCAGGGATATAATTATTGATAGCCTTGTCATCCGCCTTAACAGAGATATCTACAAGGGTTTTGATTACTCAGAGGAAGAGAAAGCCTTTGACAGTGCAATATTCGTTGATCTGCCCAACCTGGAAACCGGAGATCTCATCGAGGTGATGATGAAGACCAGGTGCTCCAGGATTTTAAATAAAAAGGGTAAACTGGATATCGTTTAGTTATGCTTGCAGATCAAAATGAGGTATTAAATTATATACCACAGCGTGAACCAATCGTGATGGTTGACGGTTTACTGGAGGTTGATGACACACTGGCCATGTCACAATTACAACTCAAACCGGACAATATCTTTTGTGAGGGAGGTTACTTTTCTGAAGCGGGCCTGATAGAAAACATGGCGCAAACCGCTGCCCTTCAAAATGGATACAACACCATACTGGAGGGGAATGTAGTTAAAAAAGGATTTATCGGTGCAATAAAGCAGCTTACCATTCATAACCTGCCAAAAGACAGTGAACTGATCAATACCACCGTTCAGGTCATCCATACTTTTGAGGATGTGACCATCGTAAAAGCAGAAGTGATGCAGGATGGATTGTCCCTCGCCGAAGCAGAATTAAGTATTTTTATATTGGACTGATTAGCAGATCATGAAATCAAAAGAAGTTCCGCAGGATGATGCCAATATGATGCGTGGAAAATGGAAGGACCCGATCTATACCGTTAATGAGAAAGGAGAATATGTCACCTCCTACAGCCTGGGATGGGAGGCTAAAAATGCTGTCATGCAGCAGGCATGGGATAATATCAATGAAAAAGTAGAAGAGGTCAGGCAAAAGGTCCTCCGGGGCGAATTGAGCCCGATTGCCTTTTACATGGAAAAAAATATCATGGATGCCCGGTTGTTAGCTAAATACATCGGCATTTGCAGGTGGAAAGTCAAACGCCATTTGAAACAAAAACATTTTCAAAAACTGGACCGTTCCATGCTTGACAAATATGCCGCCATTTTCGACATTACTACAGAACAATTACTTGACATCGAAAATCTGAAAAGAGAAGAAAAGCAGGGATGAACATTAAAATGGATTTTCAACACAGCCAGTCAGCACACTGTGAGAATGGCGTGGTTTCAAATATGATGAATTTTTACGGTGTAAAGCTTTCCGAACCCCTTGTATTCGGTATTGGTTCCGGATTGTTTTTCTCACACATGCCCTTTCTCAAAGTGGATGGAATACCGGTAACTTCTTTTCGCCCGCTTCCCGGTGTTATTTTCAGCCGCATATCAAAACGCCTGGGCATACAGTTCGAGAAAAAAAGATTTCGCAGGAGTCCCGCTGAGGCGATGAAGGCCCTTGACGAAAACCTGTCCAAAGGTATTCCCACCGGCATGCTTGTGGGTGTATATCACCTTTCTTACTTTCCCGAACCCTACCGGTTTCATTTTAATGCCCATAACATCGTGGTCTATGGAAGGGAAAACGGCACTTACATGGTCAGTGATCCGATCATGGAGGATTATGCCACCCTTTCGTATAAGGAACTGATGCGTGTCAGGTATGCCAAAGGTGTTTTTGCTCCGAAAGGTCACATGTACTGGGTCCGGAATGTTCCGGAGCATATTGACCTGGAAGGGGCTATCCATAAAGGGATCAGCCAGACCTGCAACCATATGCTGAAGATTCCCGTGCCTATGTTTGGAGTGAAAGGTATTCGTTTCCTGGCATCGCGGATAAGGAAATACCCTGCAAAATTAGGTCCCCGAAAAGCCGCACTCTTTACCGGGCAGATCGTAAGGGCCCAGGAAGAGATCGGTACCGGCGGCGCGGGATTCCGCTTTATGTATGCCGCTTTTTTACAGGAAGCAGGTAAGAAACTGAATAACCCCAACTTTGATGAGCTTTCGGAGCGGATGACCGGCATCGGCGATAGTTGGCGTGAATTCGCGGTGATCACGGCCCGCATCGTTAAAAACAGGAATAAGGCGGATGAAAATTATGACAGGGCCGCCGATCAACTGCTCGCAATCGCTGATCTGGAAGAAAATTTCTTCCGGGACCTGCGTTCGACAATCCAATAATGTATGTCAGCGGATATCGAAATAAAGCAGCTTACAAAATGGTACAGGAAAGCTTCTGAGCCTGCTGTCAGGGAACTGAGCGTCCACATCCGGAGCAGTGAAATATTTGGGTTGCTGGGGCCAAATGGTGCCGGCAAGACGACTACCATCTCCATTCTGTGCAACCAGAGCGAAGCAACCGGCGGGGAAATCCTTATCGATGGGAAAAGCCTGACGCAATATCGTGACGGCCTCAAGCGGATCATTGGTGTAGCACCCCAGGAAATTGCCCTTTATCCGACACTGACGGCCATGGAAAACCTGAGGTTTTTTGGCCGGATGTACGGATTGAAAGGCAAATCGCTGGACGAAAAGATCCGGAAGTCATTGGCTGACTTTGGCCTCGAACATAAAATGAACAAACGTGTCAAGACCTTCTCAGGGGGTATGAAGCGCCGGGTGAACCTGATAGCAGGACTATTGCATGAACCGCGCATCCTGATCCTGGATGAACCGACCGTCGGCATTGATGTACAGTCCAAGATGGTGATCCTGGAATACCTTATGGAGATGAACCGTACAAAAGGAACCACAATCATCTATACCTCACATATGATGGACGAAGCGGAAAACTTTTGTACCCATATCGGAATTATTGACAGGGGCAGCCTGATCGCCGAAGGTGTACCTGCCATGATGATCCGTGAATACGAGAATTGTAATAAACTGGAAGATATCTTTCTTCACCTGACGGGGAGAGATTTGCGGGACCATTGAAACAGATAAAGCGGGAAAACCAACATGTGGGAAAAATTCAAAGCCTCCACGATCAAGGAATACTTGTTGCTGCTGCGTGACAAGGCGGGCCTGGCCATGCTGTTCATCATGCCGGTAGCTTTGGTCCTGCTGATGACCTTGCTGCAGGATTCCACCTTGCGCCTGCTTGAAGAAAAGCGGACACCCATCCTGCTTATCAACCATGATGCGGACACTTTCGGAATTCATATTTCCCGCGGCCTGGAACAAGCCGGCTATTTTGATGTTCACACAAGCCTCGGGGACAAACCCTTGTCTGAAGAACAGCTGAGACACGAAGTGCTGGAAGGGCATTTCAGGGTCGGCATCATCATCCGCAAAGGGACATCGACTGTCCTCAGAAACAAAATCAAAAAGGAGATCGAAAAACAGTTTCCGGCAGAGGAAGCCCCCCTGTTTGAGATAGATACCGTTGGATTGAAACTGCCTTCCATGATTGAGGTTTTCTTCGACCCCGTTATTAAAAGCGATTTCAGACATGCCATTGTTAATGCCCTCCATGGCTTTAGCAGCGCAATAGAAGCACGGATGATCTTCTCCATTTATACCGAATTATTTACGGATATTGTGGATATAGAGTCGACCGGAAGCGAAGGGTTCTCGGATCTTACCGTATTTGATGAACAATATGCCACAGATCAGCAAAGCCGTATCATTCCCAATTCCACCCAGCACAATGTACCTGCATGGACTGTTTTTGCTATGTTTTTCATCGTGATCCCACTGGCCGGGAACATTGTAAAAGAGAGGGAGAGCGGGCTTTCACTGAGATTGAAGACCATGCCGGGTTCAAACCTTCCTGTCATCCTGGGTAAAGCCTCTGTCTATTTCATCGTTGGCATCGTACAGGCAATCTTCATGCTGCTGATCGGTGTTTACATCCTTCCTCTTTTTGGTACTCCCGCATTGACATTCGGCAGCGGTTTAGTACCGCTCATTTTTATTACACTCGCCGTTTCCCTGGCAGCATCAGGTTATGGGATACTTATTGGCACCGTGGCTACCTCACAGGAGCAATCATCCATATTTGGTTCCATATCCGTTGTAATATTGGCCGCACTCGGCGGAATTTGGGTACCTACTTTCATGATGTCGGACCTGATGGTCAAAGCCAGCAAGGTCTCACCACTCAACTGGGCATTGACCGCGTACTATGATATACTGCTCAGAAATACAAACCTGCTGACCGTCCTTCCTCAACTGCTCATGCTGCTGGCTTTTTTCGTGGTTTGCATAAGCATCGCCTTTTTGTATAACAGATACAAGAAAAGTCTGACCTGAACTTCCCGTCCTAAATCCATATCTTTGCCCCTCTAAATGCAAACCCTGTTTATGGGAAAATCTTTGATTGACAGGACCGAGGTCAAGGTACGTTTTGGCGAAGTGGATTCGATGGGAATCATCTGGCATGGAAATTATGTCAAATATCTCGAAGAAGGAAGGGAATCTTTTGGTGGCAGGTATGGCATTTCATATCTCGATATCTATAAACATGATGTCATGACACCGGTCGTCAGCCTGGAAATCGACTATAAAAAACAGGTGGGTTACGGCGATATTTTGATCATAGAAACCGAGTATATAGACCAGGAGGCGGCTAAGATATTATTCCGGTACCGTATTTTCAGAAAATCTGACGGCGAATTGGTATCAACAGCTCAAAGCGTCCAGGTTTTTATTAATATGGACAGGGAAATGCTTTACTATCCACCGCCATTTGTCATGGAATGGAAAAAGAAAGTGGGATTGATCTCCTGAACAGCTATGCCTTTTTTTGCAGCAGACAATATAATCACCGCGCTCGGGTTGACCACCCCGGATAATTGGAGCGAGTTGCTAAAAGGTCAAACCGGGATTCGTACCATTTCGGATCCTGCCCTTTATAAAGAACCTTTTCAGGCGGCCCTGGTCGATCATGATGTTGTTTATGAAAAATTTTCCGGCTTTGACGACCCGGAAAACTATACTCAGCTTGAGAAAATGATCATCCTTTCCATACGTGAGGCCCTGGAGCAAACCCAAGTGGATCCCGGCTCCCCGCGTACAGGATTGATTCTTTCCACAACAAAAGGCAATATTGATCTGCTCGGTGCTGAAACAAACGAAAACTTTCCTCCTGAAAGAGTTACCTTATGGAAAATGGGAGAAGTGATTGCCAGGCAAATAGGTCATCACGGTATGCCTATCGTGCTTTCCAATGCCTGCATTTCCGGCGTGCTGGCCATCAACCTCGGCGCCATGATGGTCCACACGGGCCGTTATGACAATATCATTATCAGTGGCGGTGACCTTGTCAGCCGGTTTGTAGTCAGTGGTTTCATGTCATTTCTTTCGCTGAGTCCTCAACCGTGCCGGCCATTTGATGCCCATCGGGATGGATTGTCCCTGGGGGAAGCGGCGGGAACCCTTATCCTGAGTAAGGAAAAAACCGGCAGGGACGATATCCTCTGGCTTGGCGGGGCGACAGCGAATGATGCCAACCATATATCCGGACCGTCACGTACCGGAGAGGGTTCCTATATAGCTATCCGTGAAGCCTTTGCCGAAGCAGGGGTTTCAAAAGATGAAATTGACCATATCGGGGCGGCAGGAATCGTTGAAACTGCCATACTGCTCCTGGAAATGAAACGAAGTACAGTCATCAGATCCGCCGGATATGGGCAACTTGGCGTTTCAAAACCGATCCGGGTCGCTGCAGAGAATGTAAACGCCAATTTGAATACCTGCCTCAAAATGGCCTCTGGCTTTGGCGGAAGCAATGCAGCCATGGTTATTGAAAAAGTATAGAAGCCGTGCCGGGAATTCAAACATATTGCCATATCAGGAATAACAGGGTTTACCTTGATGGAAAGCTGGCCTTTGAAGGAAAGGAAGCAGCAGGTCTTCATCAACTGGCTGCGCAGGCCTACCGGCATTTCAGGATCAAATATCCCAAATTTCACAAGATGGACGATATCAGTAAACTGGGATTCCTGGGTGCCGAACTGATGATCAGAAACAGGAAAGAAGAGGTTGGTCCCGATACGGCGGTTATCCTGTCGAACGCCAGTTCAACGCTTGTGACAGACAGCGCATTCCAGAAAAGCATCAACAGCTATGAACATTTCTTTCCCAGTCCTTCCGTCTTTGTCTATACGCTGCCCAATATTATGATCGGCGAGATTTCCATAAGACATCAACTCAGAGGTGAAAATGCTTTTTTTATCTTTGACCGCTTTAACGGAGCGTTCCTCACAGATTATATCAACCTGCTCTTTCAACAGCGAAAGGTGAACAATTGCATTGGCGGATGGGTTGAACAGTCTGACAAAGACTATGAAGCCTTTATGTATTTCGTCGGACGGGATGATTCAAAGGCATTGACAGGGCACAAGGGTGCTAAAGTCATGGAATTGTATAAAAATATTTAAAAAGATCAGATGGAAGAACTTATTGAGCAATTGAAGGTGCAGCTTATCAGGCAACTCAACCTGGAGGATATGGAACCCGAAGACATTGATCCCGACGAGCCTTTATTTGGTGAAGGGTTAGGGCTTGATTCTATCGATGCGCTGGAACTGATTGTTTTACTGGAGAAGGAGTATGGCATCAAAATAGAAAATCCCAAAGACGGCCAGAAAGTTTTCTTCTCCCTGCGTACCATGGCAGAGTTCATTCAGGAACACCAGAAATAAAGACCCTATGCCCTCAAGGATCGTCGTCACCGGAATGGGCATGATCACTGCCATCGGCAAAAATGTCGCTTCTATTCTTCAAACCGTTCATCAGAATGAATTCGTTGCCGGTGAGATCAAAGTGACGCATGAACAGTTAATTGAACTTGCCGGTGCAAATCCCGCGGAACCCTGGACAAGAACAGCGCTTTTGGCTCTTATTGCAGCGAAAGAAGCTTACCAGGATGCCGGGTTACACCCCGGTGAGGAGTTGAGGACTGCCCTGATCTCAGCGACCACCGTAGGCGGGATGGATAGAAGTGAGCTGATGTACAAGGATTTCCTGAGCCGCGATGAATATAATCCCTATATAGACACCCACCACGCCGGGAACAGCACGGAACAGGTAGCCTCCCAGCTGAAAATCAATGGGTTTATCAGTACAGTAAGCACAGCTTGTTCCTCTTCACTGAACAGCATCATGTTCGGGGCAAGGCTGATCGCCAGCGGGCTTGCCGACAGAGTGATCACCGGCGGTACAGATGCACTCAGCAAGTTCACACTGAATGGCTTTAACAGCCTGATGATCCTTGACAGAAAGCATTGCCGTCCGTTTGACAGCACAAGGGAAGGGCTTAACCTCGGGGAAGGTGCCGCCTATCTTGTGCTGGAAAGGGAGGAGATCGCGTTGAACATGAACAAACCCATTTATGCTACTTTGAGTGGCTTTGCCAATGCCAATGACGCATTTCACCAGACTGCCTCCTCTGAGGAAGGGATCGGCCCATACCTTTCTATGCAAAGAGCCCTGGAAATTGCGGGACTATCTCCCGGTGATATCGACTACATAAATGTACACGGCACCGGCACCGGCAACAATGACCTTACGGAAGGCCGCGCCCTGCTGAAGCTTTTTGGTGAGGGGGTGCCGGATTTCAGTTCCACGAAAGCCTTCACCGGGCACACCCTCGGTGCAGCCGGAGCGGTGGAAGCCATTTTCTCGATCATCGCACTTAAGAACAACCTCTTACTACCCAATATCAACTTCAGTGAAGTCATTCCGGAACTGAACCTGAAGCCGGTAACGAAAACCCGTCAAAAGAAACTCAACCATGTGCTGACCAATTCGTTCGGTTTTGGCGGAAACGATTCTTCCCTTGTTTTTTCAAAATACGGGAGTGAAAACAAGAACCTGGCGACTCATTCAGGGAGTAAAGAATCGCCTGCCAAATATGAGGGGTCAGCAAGGCTCAATAATCCTGTTTTTATTAATGGAACAGGTTGTATCGCACCACAGGAAACCCTGGACGAGTCTGTTTTCCTGGAAAATCCATTATCCTGCAATGAAAAATACCTCCAGGTAGTTAAACCCGAATACAGGAAGTATATCGATCCCAAAGCCCTCCGGCGTATGAGTAAAATTGTCAGGATGGGTATGGTTGCCTCGCAAACAGCGCTGAAAGATTCCGGAACAGATCATCCCGATGCCATAATTACGGGTACCGGCATGGGCTGCCAGGCCGATACGGAAAAGTTTCTGAATGCCATGATAGACGACCGGGAGAACCTGCTCAATCCAACGGCCTTCATCCAGTCCACCCACAATACGATGGGTGCGCAGATTGCGCTCATGTCAGGGAACAACAACTACAACCTGGCTTTTGTACACCGCACCTTTTCGTTTGAAAGCGCCTTACTCGACAGCCTGATACGTTTCCGGGAAAACAAGGCACAAAACATACTCGTGGGCGGTATCGATGAGATCACCGAAGAAAGCTGGAAAATAAAGACTCATATCAATTATTTCAGCAGGGAAGAAGTAAATAACCTGGAACTGACCGAAAAGAAAACAATAGGAGCACTGGCCGGCGAGAGTGCTTCATTTTTTGTATTGTCAAAGTATCATTCAGAAAACACCTATGCACGGCTACTGGGTGTTGAAACCTTTTTTAAACCCAAAAGCCGGGAGGAAACCATCGGCAGGGTTCGTCAGAAAATTGAAGCCAACGGCCTCAGGCCCCAAGATATGGACCTGGTACTGATGGGTTACAATGGTGACAAGGCTTTTGATAAAATTTATGATGATGTGGGCGATGCCTTGTTTAAACATGCCGATATAGGTTTTTTCAAACATCTTTGTGGGGAACATGACACAGCCTCAGCCTTCGCCACCTGGTTAGCGGCAAGGATACTTAAAGAAAAGAAGATGCCGGAAATTCTTATCCGTAAGCGCCGCAGAAAAGACCTGCCCCGAAATATCCTAATTTATAATCAATTCAGGAATATCAACCACAGCCTGATCTTACTTCAAAATATTTAATATGCTCATTCCCGGTTTTTTTACGATTGTTGATTTCCAAAGGGACGAAGGTCAGATAAATGCCCATGTTGAACTTAACCCCAGCCATGAGGTATACAGTGGTCATTTCCCCGGGCAACCGGTCGTTCCGGGTGTCATTCAGCTTCAGATGATCAAGGAGATCATCGAAAGGGTATCCGAATATGAACTTCTGCTCAGCCATATGACGTTTGCCAAATTTCTCATCAGCATTAATCCGGGCATTGTAAAGGAGTTATCTGTCCAAATCAAGTATTCAGCGGAGGACAAACACCTGTCTTTCAAGGCGACCATTAAATCTGAAGATCAGGTGTTTACAAAAGTTAAAGGGGAGTATAACATTATTAAAGAATAAAGTTTGCAGGGAAATAATTGTCATTTTAGACAAATGCTTCCAAGTCGATTTTATCCTTCGGTACAGTGATCGCAGGTAACGATGCAAGTCTTCATTACAAATCCACCGGAGGTTTCACCCCGACCATTTCCTGAACCAGCGCATGAACATTTTCGGAAGTGAACCCGAGTTTTTCATCCAGGGTCCTGTAGGGTGCTGAATAACCAAATGAATCAAGTCCAAACACTTTTCCGTCCGATCCAACCAGGCCCTGAAGCGTTACCGGTAAACCGGCGGTCAGGCCAAACTTTTTTACGCCGGAAGGTAGTATCGCCTGCTGGTAATCTTCATCCTGATCTCTGAACAATCCTTCTGACGGAACGGAAACCACCCGGCATTTAATTCCATCTTTTTCAAGTAAAGCTGCTCCATCTGCCAAAGTACTCACTTCTGAACCACTGGCGAGCAGGATAATATCCGGCTTACCCTGACAGTCGGATACAATGTAGGCTCCTTTTTCTGCCTGCAGGGCATCCGTATACCTTGAATTTTTGGAGGGAAGTCCTTTCACAACCTGACGCGAAAGGATCAAAGCGGTTGGCGTCGTTGTATTTTCCATAGCCATCTTCCACGCTACGGTGGTTTCATCAGCATCTGCCGGCCGCAAAACCAGCATCGAATTTTTATGGCTATGATTCTGTAGTTTTTCCATCAACCGGATCTGTGCTTCCTGCTCGACCGGCTGATGTGTCGGACCATCCTCTCCTACGCGAAAGGCGTCATGCGTCCAGATATATTTTACGGGCAATTCCTGTAAGGCGGCCATGCGGATGGCAGGCTTCATATAATCACTGAATACGAAAAACGTACCGCAAGCCGCAATGATCCCGCCGTGGAGGGCCATGCCGTTCATGACAGCAGCCATGGTTAGTTCACTAACGCCCGCCTGCAGGAAACTTCCCCCGAAATCTCCTTTTTTAAATGACCTTGTTTTTTTCAGGAATCCTTCTGTCTTATCCGAATTGGAAAGATCCGCAGATGAAACCACCATGTTTTCTATCTCATCAGCAAATACGGACAATACAGCAGACGAGGCTGCACGTGTGGCTGATCCCGATTTTTGCTCTATGGCAGCATAATCAACAGCAGGCACTTCTCCGGAAAAGAACTGTGAAAGCTTTTCAGCCAATGCAGGGTTTTCAGCTTCCCATTTTGACTGCTCCTCTTTTTTCTCTGCTGCCGCTGAGATCAGCTCCTCTCTCCTGTCGGCATAATATTTACGAACCTCAGGAAATATCCGGAACGGATCTTCAGGATCCCCGCCAAGGTTTTCAATTGTCTTTCTGAAGGATGCCCCTGCAGCACTTAACGGTTGTCCATGCGTGGAACACTGGTTCTCAAAACTTTCCCCGTCTTCAGTGAGGGCTCCTTTACCCATGATCGTCTTCCCGATAATGAGGGTTGGCTTTTCTTTCTCCTGTTTAGCAACCGACAGCGCCTTTCTGATTTCATTTTCATCATTCCCGTCAATTGTCGTCACCCTCCATCCCCATGATTCATACTTTTTGGCGGTATCTTCATGGGTTACCTCACTGGTATCTGTTGACAACTGGATATCATTTGAATCATAAAACATGATCAGGTTATGCAACCCCAAATATCCGGCAATACGTCCTGCACCCTGTGAGATCTCTTCCTGAATACCTCCGTCAGAAATGAAAGTATAGATCTTGTGCGACATCCATTCGCCGAATCTTTCGGCCAGGAACCGCTCGGCAATGGCAGCTCCGACAGCCATGGTATGCCCCTGTCCCAAAGGCCCAGAAGTATTTTCTATGCCATGTTCCACATCAACTTCCGGATGCCCGGGTGTGATACTGCCCCACTGCCTGAAATTTTGACAATCCTCCATGGTATAACTTCCACAAAGTGTGAGTTGAGCATAAAGCATTGGAGACATGTGACCGGGATCCAGAAAGAAGCGGTCACGGTTGATCCAATTCATGTCAGACGGATCATAATTCAGAAATTCGGAATACAGTATATGGATAAAATCAGCTCCGCCCATGGCTCCGCCCGGATGTCCGGATTTTGCTTTTTCTACCATCGATACAGCCAGTACCCGGATATTATCAGCCGCCAGGGCAGCGATGCTTTTATTGCTCATAACTTGTCAATTGTGTTAATTTTTGAAAAGACCTGATCTTTTGATTTTGGAAATGCAAGACGCACAATTGTTATTTTGTGATAAGGTGACCTGCTGGTCTTCGAGTTGACAAAAATATGGATTACAATAAACAGAATCGACAATCCAGTAGAAACACTTTTCAACAAGCCTTCAGCAACAATAGAATTGAACCGCAAAAAAGGCCTGAAAAACAGTTTGACACCATACATTCATGATATCCTGTTGAAAGGTGTGACCGGCGGGAAGAAAAACAAGGTGATCAACAAGAGAACCGTCAGGGTAATATAGCGCCTGTGAAAACGGATGATGCAAGTAAAACAAGGGTGAAATTGAGGATAGAAATGCTTATGCTCTCCGCTCATCTTGCTTTTTTGCCTCTTCATTTTAATCCCACAAAAAACCCCTGAACCTTAATGGATTACAGGGGTTTTGCTGTACCCGAGGCGGGACTTGAACCCGCACGGCCGCAATGGCCATTGGATTTTAAGTCCAACGTGTCTACCAATTCCACCACCCGGGCATGATTTCAAAAAAATATCCCTCAAACATGAGAGATATCTGAACTTTATCTTGAGCGAAAGACGGGATTCGAACCCGCGACCCCGACCTTGGCAAGGTCGTGCTCTACCAGCTGAGCTA
>JARRQC010000073.1:0-11943 GCA_037382165.1 bacterium
GGCGGGAAAATTGATCGTTAAGTTCAAAAAGTGGTTACATGAAACACTTTTTAAGAAATACACACAAAATTGGGATAGGATTATCTATAGCAGCGCCTGTGAATAGTCAAGCCTGATATATGTTATTGACTTTCCTACCATAATATCAATGACAAAAATATCTTTTCCAGATCCTTTAGTATCCATTATCATTCCCACCTATAACAGGGCTGACCTAATCAGGGAAACCCTGGATACAGTGCGTAAGCAAAGCTATAAACACTGGGAATGTATTGTAGTTGATGATGGATCCAGCGATGGAACGAAAGATGTTCTCAACAAATTCGTACAAGAAGACAACAGATTCAAGTACGTCCTGAGACCGGACAATCATCTTCCCGGAGGCAACGGGGCCAGAAATCATGGATTTGACATTTCGCAAGGAGAATTGATTCAATGGTTTGATTCTGATGACCTGATGTATGAGCATTTTCTGTCTGCCAAGGTGGAACAATTTCAAAAATATCCGGATTGCCAAAGCATCATCAGCCGGTTTACTTTTTTTGAGAAAAATAAGGTGACTGAAAAGCAATACCATTTCTGGAACAGGTATCCAAACCTGTATGAAAATACCATCACAGTGAAAATTCCGGTATGGACACCGTGTATCATCTTCAAAAAATCATTTCTGCTGGAAACTGGCGAGCGCCTCGATGAAACGCTGAAAAGACTGCAGGAATACGAATTCTTCACGAGAATATTTGTCAGGCATCCCCACGAGACAAAACTTTTGGATAAATCGCTCTGCATGGTCAGAAAACATGCTCAAACAAAAACATCAGATTTCAACGACCGGCAAACCTTTGAAATGTATGAATCATTTTATGAAGCGAATCATAGAATCGTTTCCGTACTGCTTGAGCAATCAAAAATGACATCAAATCTCGAAGATTACTTTTACAAGGATCACAAGAGATACATCACCATTTCACAGGGATTGGGATATCATGAACTGTCAGTAAAATTCAAAGCCCTGGCAGAAACTTACCTGAAAAGCAACAAAAGTTATTTCCGGCTCTTAAGGTTCCGGGTGGGCTATTTCTTTTATAAACGCATCCCGGTCAGCAATTTTTTTCTTGTCTTTGAAATGAATAATAAGGTTATCAAAGGATCGGTAAGGAATTTCCGGCGCGTGGTAAAACTATTAAGCCGAAAAGATTATATGAATTATGCCATCAATAAATTGAAAAACAACACAGACGAATAATAAAAATCATGAGTAAAAAAGCATTAATAACGGGTATCAGCGGACAAGACGGATCCTACCTGGCGGAATTCCTGCTTGAGAAGGGTTACGAGGTCCACGGTATCATCAGAAGGGCTTCCGTATTTACCACACAACGTATCGACCACCTTCGCAGGGAAGGAAAGGTCGTGTTACATCATGGAGACCTGAATGACTCAAGTAACCTGGGCAGGCTGATGCGGGAAATCGATCCGGATGAGGTATATAACCTCGGCGCCCAGTCCCATGTGGCCGTATCTTTTGAAGTACCGGAATATACGGCTGAAGTGGACGGTTTGGGTGCCATTCGTATTTTGGATGCCATCAAGTCACACAATCCTAAAATCAGGTATTACCAGGCATCCACCTCTGAACTTTACGGGAAAGTGCGGGAAGTGCCCCAAACGGAAAAGACACCTTTCTATCCGAGGTCTCCTTATGCAGCGGCCAAATTGTATGCCTTCTGGATCACCAAAAATTATCGGGAAGCCTACAATCTTTATGCTGTCAATGGCATTCTGTTCAATCACGAATCTCCCAGAAGGGGGGAAACCTTCGTGACGAAAAAGATCACCCGGGCGGTAGCCAATATCCATAAAGGTAAGCAGGAAAAAATCAAGCTCGGCAACCTGGATGCAAAAAGGGACTGGGGATATGCCAAAGAATATGTTGAAATGATGTGGATGATGCTGCAACAGGATAAACCCGAAGATTTTGTAGCAGCCACCAACAAGACCTATACGGTGCGGTATTTTGTGGAACTTGCGTTCCGCGAAATTGGTGTTGAAATGGAATGGAAAGGAGAAGGAGTAAATGAAAAAGGTTATGACAAGGCTACCGGAAAGTTACGTGTTGAAGTAAACCCTCACTATTTCAGGCCTACGGAGGTTGATTTGCTCATCGGGGATTATTCAAGGGCAAAAGAGAAACTGGGATGGGAACCTAAAACCAGCCTGGAAGAGCTGGTACATAAAATGGTACAGTACGATTTGAAATATGATACTTACGGAGGGGAGGAGATATGATATTAGTATTAGGTGCTACCGGATTTTTGGGCAAAAGGGTTTGCGAAAAGCTCGAAAAAGCCGGACAGGAATTTATTCCTTCATCCAGGTCGATGGGAACAGACCTGAGGGATTATCAGCAGACACTCGATCTTTTCAGTCAGGTCAAACCGGACCTGATCCTGAATTGTGCTTCTTATGTAGGCGGTATTCAATTCGGTTACAAGCATCCTGCCGAGTTGTATGCCAATAACCTGAGGATAAATGTCAACATCCTGGAATCTGCACGGCAGGCAGCCATAAAAAGGATTGTCAATCCGATATCAAATTGCGTATATCCGGCGAAAGCTACCCTGTTCAAGGAAGAGGAAATCTGGGATGGACCAATGCATGAATCCGTGCTTGTCTATGGATTCGTCAGAAAGGCTTTCTGGATCGGTTCATGGGCGTATCACAAACAGTACGGGCTGGACGTTGTAAACCTTGTATTGTCGAACATGTATGGTCCCGATGACCACTTCGAAGCCGAAAGATCACATGCGCTTGGCGCCCTGATCATGAAATTTGTAAAGGCTAAAAGAAACAGTGAACCCTTTGTGGATGTATGGGGATCAGGCAAGCCCGTTCGTGAATGGTTGCATGTGGATGATGGCGCAGAAGCCATGATCCGCGCCATGGACAAGCCCCCGGAAGTGGATTTTATTAATGTTGGTGTAGCGGAAGGTATTTCCATCATCGACATGGCTGAAATGATCAAAAAGTATGTGGGTTACGAAGGGGAAATCAAACTGGACCCTTCCAAACCAGATGGCGCCGCCTATAAAACGGTAGATGGTACCCGGGGTGAAAAATACCTGGGATGGAAACCATCGATCCCTTTTGAACAGGGAGTCAGGGAAACTATAAATTGGTATGTTAATAACAAATGAATGAACCGATGAATGTAAAAGAAGTAATAAAAGATGATAAAGTGCTGGCAAGGCTTGTCAGATCTGCCGACTGGAATGAAGGCCTTGGATTCTATTCCCATGATGAAGAGGTGATCCAGGTGGGAACATGGCATTACAACAAGGGGAAAGAACTCCTGAAACACATGCATAATGAAGTGGAAAGAACCATACTCAGGACCAACGAAGTTTTGTATGTTGTCTCAGGTAAGGTAAAGGCATTTATCTATGACCTCCAGGAGAATTTCGTGGAAGAACTGGAAGTAAACAACGGAGATACCCTTATTCTATTGGATTGTGGTCATGGATACGAGATCCTGGAAGATGATACCAGGGTGCTTGAAATCAAGAACGGGCCCTACCTTGGTGCTGAAACCGATCGCAGGAGATTTTAGCCGTGGACAATATTTTCTTCGATACCGGGAAGCTGAAAAAGTGCGGGAAGAACGTGATCATCGGCAAGACCGTCAGGATACGTTATCCCGAGCTGGTAGAGATCGGTGACAATGTCATCATCGACGATTTCACTTACATCTCTACACAGCTTATCCTGCATGACAATGTGCATATCTCATCCGGGTCCAAGATCATTGGCGGACGCGGGGCACGGGTTGAAATGAAACCCTTTTCAACACTCGCTCCCAATGTGGTCCTGTCTGCCGGAACGGATGATTATGTCGGTGGAATCGCTACACCCATGGTCCCCATGGAATATAAGGGAGATGCAGTCATCGGAAATATTGTTCTTAACAGGCACTGTATCGTGGGTGCGGGATCGGTGGTGCTCCCCAATGTTACTTTTCATGACGGAGCCTGCCTTGGCGCACTATCGCTCGCCAACAAGGACCTGGAACCCTGGCAGCTTTATGCCGGTATACCTGCACGATTGATCAAAGCACGGAATAAGAAGCAGATACTTGAATACGAATCCAAATTTGAGTCGGATAACAAGAAGAACTGATGCTTTTCAATTCGATTGATTTTGCCATCTTCCTGCCCATTGTTTTCACCCTTTACTGGCTGTTAAACCGCAATCTCAGGTTACAGAACCTGCTGATCGTGCTGGCAAGTTATGTCTTCTATGGCTGGTGGGACTGGAGGTTTTTATCCCTGATCATTTTCAGTTCGATCGTCGACTACAGTGTCGGTATTACGCTGGAAACCAGCGAAAAGAAATACGCAAGAAAAATCTTACTGATGACCAGCATCCTGGTCAATATTGGATTTCTTGGTTTCTTTAAGTATTTCAATTTCTTCTCGGAAAGTTTTGCCGAAGCCTTTACCTTTCTGGGGTATTCCTTCAACACACAGACGCTTAACATTATCCTGCCGGTTGGTATCAGCTTCTATACCTTTCAGACATTGAGCTACTCCATCGACGTATATCGCAACAAACTCAAGCCAACCCGGGATATGGTCGCTTTCTTTGCCTTTGTAAGCTTCTTTCCACAGCTGGTGGCCGGTCCCATTGAGCGGGCGACCAATCTGCTGCCACAGTTTTACCGCAGGCGAAGTTTCAATTATCACAAGGCAGTCGACGGCTTACGTCAGATCCTCTGGGGACTTTTTAAGAAGATCGTCATCGCAGACAACGCGGCAGTATTTGCCAATGACATCTTCGCCAACAGTTACGATTACCACGGAAGTACATTGTTGTTGGGGGCTTTCTTTTTTGCCTTCCAGATCTACGGTGATTTTTCCGGTTATTCCGATATTGCTATCGGGACAGCCCGGCTTTTTGGTTTCGACCTGATGCGTAATTTCGCCTATCCTTATTTCTCGAGAGATATAGCTGAATTCTGGAGAAGGTGGCACATTTCACTCTCCACATGGTTCCGGGATTATGTATACATTCCACTGGGGGGGAGCAAGGTCAGGAAGTGGGCCGTCATACGAAATATCTTTATCATATTTATAGTCAGCGGATTCTGGCATGGGGCCAACTGGACCTTCATTGTCTGGGGCTTCTTGAATGCTGTCTATTTCCTGCCCCTGATGCTGTTCAATCAAAACAGAAATAACCTCGGAGATGTTGCGGAGGGCAGGTTTATACCTTCATTCAGGGAATTCATCCAGATCAATGTCACCTTTTTCCTGACTTTGATCGCCTGGGTTTTTTTCAGGGCCGATACCGTTTCACATGCTTTTGATTACCTGCAGGGTATCTTTTCCCCGTCGTTGTTTACCCTTCCGGAGGCAAGACCTAAATTCCTGTTCGTGCTGATCATTCTCTTCCTTGTGGTTGAATGGTTGCAGCGGAGCAAACAGCATGCGTTGTCTTTTGAAGGTATCCGTATTCCAAGACTCGCCCGATGGCTTGTCTATTATGTCCTTGTTTTTATCATTTTTTACTATGGTGGTGAAAAGCAGGAATTTATTTATTTCCAGTTTTAAGACCTGACGCGGATGATCCGAAAATTTTCTTTGAAAGTGTCACTTTTTCTTCTGCCCGTTATACTATTCTGGGTATATGCAGAAATAGGCTTGAGTTTTGTCCCGACATCCTATGAGAAGCTTCAGCGGAACTTTTATCTCTACCGTAGTGATATAGAGGTGTTGATACTGGGGAACTCTGAATCCCAGCTTGGTGTTGCCCCCAAGTATTTTCAAAAATACAAGGGTTATAACCTGTCGAATGTTTCCCAGCCCATTTATGCAAGTACACAACTCGTGCTGGCGAATCTCGACGAAATGAAAAACCTTAAACTTGTGCTGCTGAGTATCGGACCGCTTTCATTTTTTACCACCTCAGAAGGGCACATGGAACAGTGGCGCGAAAAGTTCTATTATCACTTCTGGGGGATTGATCCTGAATACGGAAAACCGGATTATACCTGGAATTTCAGAACCGGGCTGTATAATTTTAAGACCATTATGCAATACGCCATCCTGGGTTTCTACAATATACCCACACCATATGTCGATGCCATCGACTCGACCGGTTGGGAGCGCGGCTACCTGGAGTATTCAAGGGATATCCTTAACGACAGCACGGGAGAGATGATCGCCAAAATACACTTGCAAAATGTAAAATTTGAATACAACCACGATAACGTGGATTATATAACTTCGTTAAAACAGGAACTTAATAAAAGAGGGATTAAGCTGATACTGATACAGTTGCCAAAAAGCAACTATTACATGAAGAACGTCCCTGCAGATCTGATCGCAAAAAATGACCGTGTACTGGATTCGCTCTACCGCAACGCGGATATCCCCTATTATAGTTTTACATTCGACCCGAATTACAGCGACGAGGATTTCCGTGATGTAAACCACCTGAACTATATCGGGGCGAAGAAATTTTCTGAGCAGCTTTCAGTAATACTTGAAAATAACTTAAACTGATTTTTATGGATTTCATCATGCAAATGCAACCCTGGTTCGGGGATGAAGAACGTCAGGCGATGGACAACTATCTCAGCCAGGGCGGCTGGATAACGGAATTCCGGAAAACACAGGAATTCGAGGAAATGATCGCCGATTATACTGGTTCAAAACACTGTATCGCTGTAAACAATGGTACGATCAGCCTAACCCTTGCCGCCCTGGCAGCAGGGGTTCAGGCGGGTGACGAGGTGATCGTGCCCAATTTTACCATGATCGCCACGCCCAATTCTATTAAGCTATTTGGGGCGAAACCAGTATTTGTGGACGTAGAAGAGAAAACACTCTGTCTTGATATTGAAAAGGTAAAAAAGGCCATTACACCGAAGACAAAAGCGATTTTCCTGGTTTCCGCCAATGGCAGGTACCCCAAAACCGGCATTGAATCTTTTGTAAACCTGGCCAAAGAACACGATATCGTATTACTGGAAGACAGTGCCCAGTCACTGGGGTCTTTTTATCCCAATGGTAAGCATATCGGCACAGAAGGATTGATCGGCTCATTTTCCTTCTCGGCACCAAAGGTCATTTCTACCGGACAGGGCGGCGCGCTGATCACCAACGACGATAAGATGGCCCATAAACTGCAAAGACTGAAGGATTTTGGCCGGTCAGGTGGTGGGAACGATATCCACGATACCATCGGCTGGAATTTCAAATTTACGGACATCCAGGCCGTCATTGGCATTGAACAGATGAAGAAACTCCAGTGGAGAGTTGACCGAAAGAAAGATATCCTGCGCCAATACCAGAAAGGACTTGAAGGTGTCGATCAGGTAAGGTTCTTTGAACAGGACCTGGAATACACCACCCCCTGGTTTATTGATACGCTTGTTGAGGATCGCATCAACCTGATGTCTTACCTGAAGGATAACAATGTGGGAACACGGGTGATGTATCCTCCTATCAACAAACAACAGGCTTACAAGGTAAAGGGAGAACACCCCGTCAGCAACCTGGTTGGCGAAAAGGGACTCTGGTTACCCAGTGCCGCCCAGCTGACAAACGAAGAGATCGATCATGTCTGCAGGCAGATTCGTCAATACTATCGTCAATAGTTGAAAAGTCTCGCAAAAAATACCGCCCTGGTTGGCGGAACCGAATTCATGATGATGTTCGTTGCACTGCTCAGGAACAAATACCTGGCAGTTACCATCGGAGCGCAGGGATTCGGAGTCTATAACCTGCTGGAATCCTTTTTCCACTATGCAAACCTGATTGCAGGTTCCTGGCTTTCGACTGCAAGTCTCAAGTATATCTCGGAATATAACAGCCAGAACAGGAAAGAAGAGGTTAAAGTGCTTTTTAACCTGACCACTTATCTCGTATTTTTCAGTGCGACAGTCGTATCTGTTATTTTCCTTATCCTTTTTCCGGTATTCCAGCGGGCATTCCTTAGTCAGGATGTACTCTTTTCCTATTATGCCTTTTTCGCAGCCTCTTTCTGGGGAACAAGTTTTATCAACCTTTTCAGGGTGGTGCTACAAGGAATCATGGACATTAAAAAGATTGTCAGAATTCGCATCATTACCCAGATAGCTAATCTATTAACCGTTATTCTGCTGGTTTATCTCTTCGACCTGCTGGGCCTGTTCGTGAATCTGGCCGTCATTGCCCTGTTTAATGCGCTCCTGTTCTTTATGGCTGTCAAAAAGAAAATTAAGTTTGAGCGTTTCAGCATGAAATGGTACCGGACGAATGTGGCAAAGAAGATATTCTCTTTTAGTGCTATCGATGTATTCCTTGGGTTTATCGATCAGACCGGTGAATACCTTAAACGGTTCCTGATTATGGACTTCCTGAGTATGGCTTCACTGGGGCTATTCGCAGCAGCACGCGGTATCAATAAGTACCTTAGTATGTTTACCAACAGTGCCCTGTTCCATTTTAAACCCCAAATGTCACAGGCATTATCTCCGGAAGACAGAAAGAAAGGACTTAATGATTATTTCAGGTTAATGCTGCTCCTGAGTGGTTTAGCGAGGTGATCAGGCTGCTTTACAGCAAAGATTTTATCAACCTTTCTGCTGTTTTATTCGTTTTCGTTTTCGTACAGTTTTTCTCAAATATTTCCAACGGATACATGTTTTCAGTGGTCGGGATGGCAAAGATGGACATACATGCACTGGCCATCGTGCTTTCAGCACCCCTTACCATACTGATCCCATACCTGTATCTTTCCTATGAACCCCCTGCTATGGCTGTCCTGTTTGGATTTATCAGCCCGGTACCTTTTCAGTCAGCAGAAGAAGTAAAGGATGCCCTGGGGTTGTTTTCCATTGCCCTTGGCTCTGTCAGCCTGATTATTATCCGCATATCCATATATGGCATATTTCTTAAGAGGAACCAACGTGTCTATATGACCTACTCGAATCTTTTTCTCTTGATACTCGGAACATTGATAATCTCATTAGCCAATTACAGCCTGATCTATCCGCTCTATTATCGTATCGGATTTATGATGCTGGCCATCTTGCTTTACCTGTTGCTACTTAGAAAGGAAGAGAAGAATTGGGTGATAAAATTGGTCAGGAAAAAAATACTGCGTAAAAAATGATCATCTCACAGATAATCGGGGGATTGGGAAACCAGCTCTTTCAATATGCTACGGCGAAGAATTTGTCATTATTCCTCGACCAGGAGCTTTACCTGGATTTAAATTTCTTTGATACCTACCATAATCCTGATGTATTCCGTTTGGACAAGTATAATGTGAACTTTAAAATTGCGGATCAAAAGGATATTGACCGGTTAAAAAGGGTGCAGGCAAAAGGAATCCCTGCAAAAATATACCGAAAGATCTTCAAGCAACCCTATTATTTAAATGCCAGGAACCATTTTGACCAGCGATGGCTTCTTAGAAATGACTGGAACCAGTTGAAGAAACATGAAGATGTTTACCTCTCAGGTTACATGGCCAATCCCTATTATTTCCATAAAATTGAGAACCTGATCAAAAAAGAATTTACGCTGAAGGATGAATTAAATCCTGTAAACAAGAATATGTTAAGGCGGATCAAATCGTGTGAATCTGTCATGTTGCATGTCAGAAGAGGGGATTACGTTAACAATGATTTTTTCATTAGCCAGCCGGTTTCCTATTATTTAAATGCCATTGAAAAGATCACGGCAAAAGTGACAAAACCTGTATTCTTTGTATTCTCTGATGACGTAGAATGGACACGGAAGAATATCAAGGCGGATGGCGAGATGATCTACTGTGATATCAATGATGGCAAAACCGATTATATGGAGCTGGCACTGATGTCGGCATGCAGCCATGCCATCATCGCCAACAGCACTTTCAGCTGGTGGGGAGCCTGGCTTATCGATAATCCCGATAAGACGGTCATCGCTCCGCTAAACTGGTACTCCGACCCTAAATCGCAAGCCATTTACCTGAAAAGAGAGGTCTATCAGGAAGGATGGCAAAGATTATAAATAATACAAGCATGAAAAAACTCGATAAAATCATCAATGTTACTCAACCTACTGTACCTGATCTGGATGAATTCATGGTATCCCTGAAAGATATCTGGGACAGGAAGCAACTGACAAACAACGGCAGGTACCACCAGGAATTCGAAAAACAACTTGCTGATTTCCTGGGCGTAAAATATATTTCCCTATTTTCAAACGGAACTTTGGCACTCATCTCAGCTTTGCAGGTTCTCAGGATATCGGGAGAAGTCATTACCACACCCTATTCGTTTGTAGCCACAACCCATTCGTTGTGGTGGAATGGCATCAGGCCGGTATTCGTGGATATCGAGCCCGAGCGTTTCAATCTGGACCCTGCAAGGATCGAAGCGGCAATAACGCCCAAAACTACGGCGATCCTGCCGGTCCATGTTTATGGGAACCCGTGTGAGGTAGAGGAAATCCAGAAAATTGCTGATATTTATGGTTTAAAGGTGATCTATGATGCGGCCCATGCGTTTGGTGTTCGCTTGAAAGGCAATTCCGTTCTGAATTACGGGGATCTTTCCATCCTCAGTTTCCATGCCACAAAAACTTTTAATACCATTGAAGGAGGAGCCATCATATGCCATGATGAAAATACCAAGAAAAGAATCGATTACCTGAAGAATTTCGGTTTTGCCGACGAAGTGACCGTCGTAGCACCCGGCATCAACGCCAAGATGAATGAATTACAGGCCGCTTATGGACTGATCCAGATGAAAAGCTTTAAATATGAGGTTGCAAAAAGAAAGCATCTGGCAGCAGCCTACCGAAACTCACTTGCAGATAGGGAAGGATTGACTTGTATGGAAGATTTTGAAGGCGTTGATCATAACTATTCATATTTTCCTATCTTTATTGATGAAAATAAATTTGGGATGACGCGGGACGAGGTTTACTTCTCTTTGCGTGAGAACAACATTTACGGAAGACGGTATTTCTACCCGCTGATAAGTGAATTTCCGACATACAGGGGACTGGCTTCCGCTGATCCGGTGAAATTACCGGTAGCGGACAGGGCTGCAAAACAGGTGATTTGTCTGCCCATATATCCCGAATTGACGGAGCACACGGTGGAAATTATCGCGAAACATTTAAAGAATTTGTCATGATCATCGCTGGTGCAAAAGGATTTGCCAAAGAGTTGCTCGAAATAGTCTATCGCGATTACCGGTACAAGGAAATCAGCTTTTATGACGATGTAAGCCCAAAATTACCCGATAAGCTATTCGGCAGATTTCTGATTTTAAAAACCAAGGTAGAACTTTCTAATGCGCTGAAGCATAGTGCTTATTTTGCCCTGGGTGTGGGTGTGCCCAAGGTTCGCTACCAGCTGGATAAGTTGTTCAAGGATAATGGCGGCATAATCAAAACCATCATCAGCAACAAGGCGACGGTAGGCAGCTTTGATACCGAAATATCTGACGGATGCACAATAATGGATGGTGTCATGGTCTCCAACAATGTGAAAATTGGGTATGGTTGCCTGATCAATGTAAACACGATCATTGCACATGATTCGGTGTTGGGTGCTTATGCCGATATTGCACCCAATGTAACTATTTCGGGTTCATGTATGATAGGAGATTATGTGTCAATTGGAACAGGTGCCATATTGCTTCCCGGCGTGAAGATCGGCACCAATGTAATTATCGGAGCCGGTGCTGTGATCAAGAACAGTATTCCTGATAATTCCCTCGTTATCGGCAGTCCGGGAAAGGTGATCAAAAAACTAAACGAAATCAGCTTTAAATAAAGGCCACATTACTTTCTTTTTACAAATCCAAACTGTATTATAATTTGATCCCATGACTTCCACTGACAGGCCGTTAGTCAGCATTTTCTGTCTTGCATACAACCATGAAGCCTACATTGAGAG
>JARRQC010000074.1:0-8554 GCA_037382165.1 bacterium
AGTCAGCGTAACGAGGCTGAAATATCCTTTGTCTTCCCTGCACATACCGATAAGTTGGTACTTGAGTTGATCCGGCGGCACATTACCGGTTACGGTCGTCAATTCCCCAAAAAAATGGTCTTTGTATTTGTTCTCAAGCTTATCGGAGTAATAATGGAATCCCAACGCACCATAAACACCATCAACTTTTGGATTTTTGGGGAACAAACGTTTTTCCGCTTCGAATCTGTTGGGCAGGTAATAATCATCTGCATCCAGGAAGGCGATCAATTCGCATTTGGCCTTTTTCACTCCAAAATTCTTGGACGCTGCTACTCCCCGGTTTACTTTTTCAGGGTGTTGGAAAAGCCGGACCTTTGCGGATTCCTTTTCAAGTTGTTGACATACACGGTAAGTGTCATCTGTTGAGCAGTCTTCGATCAAGATGATCTCTTCCACTTCCGGTAATTCTTCTGCCGACGAAACCGCTTTTCTAAGAAATTTTTCGGCGTTATATACGCCTATGACTACGGAAATTTTAAGATCTGTCACTCATCCAATTTATCATATCCCCATTTGATCATAGAGGAGCCACAAATTCTCCGGAAAGCTTCCTTTTGGTCCTTTTCCCAGGAATTGTACTGCTGCAATTTGTAATACGCTACATTCGTCTTTTTGACCTTGATATTTTCTGGTTTGAGCCTAAGGAATTTCTGCAAGGAATCGACCTGACCATCCATTTCTTCCAGCCTCAGGAACAGTTTTTGATATTCCGGCAGTGTTTTAAAAAAACTTTCAATCGATTCATTCCAGTATTTCCAGTACCAGCAATTTTTCTCAAAAGCTGTCATTGCGCTCCAGTCCCCGGAACTGACGGCGCCTATCCTGTCCCCTTCTATCCGGTAATTATCCCATGTCCTTAAATTAGGATTGTATAATTCGGAATCTTCGCTTTCCAGCTGGTACCATTCTCTCCCAAAAATGGATGACACCACATCTTTGCCGTCCCTTATCAACCAGATAAACTTTGCTTTAGGAAACAATTTGTAAAGTAAGGGTGCCAGCGGTACCAGTTTTTGATTGGATTCGCCAAAGAATGAATCCCTGGGGATTCGACGGCTCTTACCATATATGTGATCAAGAAGGGAAAGAAAATATTCTTCATTATACCTTCCGTAGGCATAATCGGTAGAAGTTTTGATTAGTATCGGGCTGATCTCATGTCCGCAATAAACCTGGCTATGCTGATTCAGCAGGTCAGAGATTGTCTTCGACCCTGATCTTCCCGAGCTCAGAATAAAAAATAACCGCTCTTCCAATTCGTGACCATTTTCATACAGCGGGTATTTATCATAGCTTGATCCACCTGGATTATTGAATTTCCGCGTATTAACAAGGTGTTGGTAAGCATCTTTACTACGTGTGAAATTCATTGAACCTGGAGTTTTACTTACCGTGCTGTTTGCTGTAACATTTTCCGTTATTACTGATCCCGGCCTGATAATGGCTCCTTCACTAATGGTTACCCCGGGCATGATGGTTGTATGCATCCCGATCCAGGCGTTTTTTTCAATAATGACCGGTGACACATTATATTTTTCGTCAAAAGGGAGGCCGTCATGAAAATTGGGGGATGAAGTCAGGATAGTCACCCTTCTATCGATATGAACATTATCTCCAATGATCAGTCCGCCTTTGGTGTCAAAATAAGCCTCTGAACCGATATGGATGTTCTGACCTGCAATAAGCATTTTAGGATGTGTAATTTCTATCCTTCCCTGCAGGTTTATATCATTTCCCGCCATAGCCAGGGAATCCGCCAAATCCATCTGGTCTGTCCTGTTTTTTGCTTCCCTTGCTTCTTCTATCACCGAAAGCAATAGAAATTTCATCTTCAACAGCTGTTTTTTCAGCAGTGTCCTGATCCTTGATTTTATCATTTTTTGCGGATATGCATTTAGGATGAGAAGTGTATGAAATATATAATATTTCTAACTGCTGACTTGAATAATGTTATGATCTACAAGTACTGAATTGATGACGGGAAGTTTTCCTGTTCGGTAAAAATCACCCTCAACCACATCAAATTCATGCGCAAATTCAATATCATCGAGTATGTCCCTGTTGGACATACAGGTAAGGTGAATGAAATAGCGTCCTCTGATCAGCGGCAGGTTAGGAACGGTACACAAGAAATAGCCCCTGGTACCAATAGCTTTAA
The DNA here is from genome assembly GCA_037382165.1 of bacterium. Taxonomy (GTDB): domain Bacteria; phylum Bacteroidota; class Bacteroidia; order Bacteroidales; family F082; genus JAADID01. The sequence goes on from JARRQC010000074.1 coordinate 2,201, forward strand.
ATGTTTCTGAGGAATGAAAGTTGTTACAAACGAATTTTACAGTTCCATCATGGGTAACCAGGATAATCCTGATCACAACATTTTCCAGTTGTTTAACGGCTTCATACGAAACTTTGATTTTCAGGTCCTTTCCGGTTTGAGGGGAGGTCAACTCACCCTCTGCACCTGAATATACCCTGACATCCTTGAACCGGAAATGTTTACCTCCTTTTCGATCTTCCCTGTCTCGCAACTGGGTTTTCAGGTTTTTAAGTGAACTGCTGAGATATTGTTGTATCCCATCACTAACTTCACCGTCGTAAACAATTCCTCCCTCTTCCATGACGACTACCCTGCTGCAAAGATTTTGGATGGATGCCATATTGTGGCTGACGAATAGGATCGTGCGGCCGTCCTTTTTTGAAACGTCCTGCATCTTACCGACAGCTTTTTTCTGAAATTCGGCATCTCCTACCGCAAGTACTTCGTCAACTACCAGTATTTCGGGTTCAAGATGGGCAGCAACGGCAAAACCTAATCTTACCTTCATTCCTGAAGAATATCTTTTGACAGGTGTGTCCACATAACGGGCTACTCCTGCAAAGTCAATGATCTCGTCAAGCTTTCCTTTGATCTCTGATTTTGTCATACCCAGGATTGCACCGTTCAGAAAGATATTTTCTCTTCCTGTCAATTCAGGATGAAAGCCTGTACCTACTTCAAGTAAGGATCCTATCCTCCCTTGATATTTTATTGATCCACGGGATGGGCCAGTCACCTTACTCAATATTTTCAACAAAGTACTTTTTCCGGCCCCATTCTTTCCAATAATTCCAAGCACCTCACCCTGAGGTACTTGCAGGTTAATGTCCTTCAGGGCCCAAACATAATCAGATTCACCCTGACCATCTCGGACATTGCTTTCACCAATCTTCATGTAAGGATCTTCCTTCCCTCGCACCTTATACCACCAGCGATTGAGGTCATGGGAAAGGGTTCCCGTACCGATAACACCCAGGCGGTACAATTTGGAAAGGGACTTTATTTCTATGGTGTGGTCCATCAATTGATTTACACGGTATCCATGAAATTTTTTTCTGTACGATTGAAAATGATCAATGCGAAGAATATCAGCACTATCATAAAGATTGTGCTGTAAATCAGACCATCCCATTGAAAAGATCCTGAACCAAGGGTCGTAAATCGAAAGGTTTCCACAATACTTGTCATGGGATTCGCTTTGATCATCCATTGATATTTATCCGGGATCACGGAGAGCGGATAGATGATAGGTGTGGCATACATCAATAGCTGTATACCAAATTGAATCAAGAAAATAAGATCCCTGTACTTGGTTGTCAGGGAAGAAATGATCATTCCAAAACCCAGTCCCAGGAATCCCATGAGAATCAGGAGCCAGAACATAATACCAATCAGTTCCCAATGAGTATGTATCACGGCATCCCGGGCAAAGACATAAAAGATGACAATACTGATAAACAACAGCAATTGTATGCCGAATTTCAGCAATCCTGAGATCACAATGGATAATGGCATGACAACGCGTGGAAAGTATACTTTGCCGAAGATATTCTCATTCTTTTTAAAAGTGTCGGCCGTATTCTTAAAACTTTCCGCAAAGAAATTCCAGGCGGTGATTCCCGCCAGATAAAATAAAATAGGGGGTAATCCGTCAGTAGATATTTTCGCTACGTTGCTGAAAATGACTGTAAAGATAAGGGTGGTCAGCAAAGGTTGTATCAGGTACCACAGAGGGCCTAAAATGGTCTGTTTGTATATGGTAACGATATCCCTTCTTACAAACATCCCGATCAGGTCGCGATAAGCCCAGATCTCAGCAAGCTTGAGATTCAGCAAGCCGGCTTGCGGCTTGATCTCATGTATGGTCCTGTTCTCCTTCAACAATTTTATTTAAGTAAATTTTAATCAATAAGACTGAGATGATAAAAGTCGCAGACGCATTAAAACCAATTCATCAAAATCCCGCCCCGAGGTGGTTAATTTCGAAGGCAGTAGTGACGAGTGGCTGCCAATCATTCCTTCCAGTCGATCAGGCTTTGGATTGCATCTACATCATAAACAGGCATGTTCCATTTTTCTTTAACTTCCCATCTGTCTTTGAAGGCATTATCAATGAAAATGGAAGATTCAGGTTGTGTGATGAAGTCAGCTTTGGACTGCGCGGTATTCAATAAGATTATTTTATCGAACAATTTTGGATCAATTTTCAAGTTTTTAAGCGTCTCGTGAATATCGAATTCATGCCGGGTAACCAGTATAAGCTTTTTATTCATCCGTACCTGCTGATAGACAAAAAGCATGACGAATTCGTTGACCTTTCCGTTCCTGGTAATGGTGTCGTCAAAATCAATATATACTGTGTTATATTCCAGCTCCAGATGATATTTATTCAGGAAAGAGCGGTGAAGGGTAATGGGATTGTCATTAAATAGGATATCGACATCCAGATCAAGCAAATCGTATGCTGTCAACAAATGAAAATTCACACCTAGATTCCTGAAAAGCCCCATTGTACTGGATGTCCTCGCAGAAATTTCAAGCAGTTTATATTTTTCTTTTCTGTCTTTTTTTAACTGAAAAAACCAGAGTCCCCTCAGGTTTAGTTCATTATTTATAGCATGGGCGATGGTAGTTATTTCTTTATCTGCCTCAACCCTTTTTGTATGGACACTTATTCCGCCCAAAATTTTTTCCCTTATACGTGGCCCTATAAACCGCAGTTCTCCATGACGATCTGTAAAACAATCCACCGTAAGTTCCTCCCCGGGAAGATATTCCAGTAAAAGATCTTCTCCTTCCGGGGAATAGTAGAAGAGGAGCTCTTCCTGATTATTGATCTTTTGAGTGTTTTTTCCTCCTTCGCCGATATTTGGTTTCTGAAACAATGGAAATTCGAGGCCGTCTTCCAAATGGTAAACATCAGGATTAAAATCATAGGAACTAAAGTGTTGATATGTCAGTTTTTTATTGCGACATATCATGGCGGTTTCCAATTCCGGAACGGCAAGTTTTGTATTGATAAGTTCCTGATTTTCTGAGAGAAATAGGGTGACCGAATCATGCGTGGGAAAGATCAGCCCAATGTCATGTTTCTCAATTATCTGGTTGAGCTTGTCAATGAAATCAGGGTCCTTAATATAGGGTACCCCCCCGATGTATTGATTAAATACGGTTTTACACTGGTCTTCCAAACTTGATGCACCGATAAGATTAAAATTGACATTATACTTCAGGGCATGGTGTATCTCAAAGGCTATCTCTGAACCACAGGGGAATACAAGAATATTTATTTTTCCCACAGTCAGCTATTTCAAAGTCATATCAGGAATAAAATTCACCAGCGAAGTATCGAGAAGATGGACAGAAAGATCTTTCTCCATCAGGTTATCCGAATTTCAAAGTATGTGAATAAGGCTGGGATTAGCTATTGAGTTTTTGCTTGATCAGTTTAAGCAGTGATTCATAGCTGCCGGACAGAATAGATTCCTCTTCATTCAGCTGAATTCCAAATTCTTCCTCTACTGCTACGACGATGTTCATTTGTTTCAGGCTGTCCCAGCCCTCGATGGTTTCCGAAGAGGAATTATTGTCAATTACCTTTTCATCAACTCCCAACAGGGCTGCGAGTAATGTTTTTAATTTATCTTCCATTTTCTATTCGCATATAATTAATTTCATGTGGTTTGTATTCCGCTGTTTTGATATGGTAATATTTATTATCGTTTTCTTCCGAGATAAGTTCAAAACCGAGTTTATCATAAAAATCCCTGACCTGATCATTTTTTAAAGTTTTAAGATAGGTTGCCTTTATTGTAGTTACCCTTTCCTCCTTCAGGAGATCCATCAGGTAGTCAAAGTATCGAAATTCTATGTTACGGCCAATGATCCTGCAACTCATCAAAAGGGTGTCAATTTCAGCCTGATCATCTTTTGTTTTCAGAATAGCCAGTCCGGTAATGCCATTGTCGCCGAATTTATCGCTAACACCAATGGCAACCACCTTATGGTTATCCGAATCGACAAAATTCCGTATATCGGCTTCGCTGTATCTCTTTGTTGTAAGATTAAACTGATTCGTCTTTTGTGTCATTTGTGACATACGTGGAACGATATCCGGATCATCCGTATGAATATCCAATTTGATATCCAGTGATTTGATGTATGATTCCAGGTTGTCGAATCCGCCCTTTGCCTCTTCCCGCCGAACCTGTTCTTTGTACATGTTTACCCGTTTCAGGTCCTCCCGTGTTTTGGAGACCTTATAGAAAAGTCCCAGGTTTTCACGGATTACTTTGGGGTAGTCGCTTATATTTTCCGGTACCTGTAATGTTGTAATTTCCGGAAGTGATTCATTTACAAAGTGAATCTCGAAGTTTGAATCGTCAACAAATACAAGGCTATCCTTTCCGATATTCAGGGTTTTGGCAATTTCTTCCAGGTTGGTCACCTTATCGTTCCAGTTTACTTTTTTAATGGTCAGATGTTCATTTTTCAGCACCATTTTGGGATGCTTCTCCAAAACTTCATTTACATCTGGTGCATTGTTTTTGCTGCATAGACCGAGGATGATGCCTTCAGAGATAAGCTGTCTGGCCAGACTTTGGACTTCTTCATAAGGAGCTCCGCCGGTTTGTGTGGATGCCAGGACAATATGATCAAATCCGTCTTCCCCCAATATCCCTTTCCAAAGGGTATTATCACAATCAAAGATCAGTGCTTTTTTCGCTTTGCCATTCAAGGAACGTACAAGCGGCATCACGAAGGAAGACCAGCTTTTAAAAAAATCGATGGAATAGAGGGCTTTCGACGAATAGAAATACCTCATATCGACACTTTTTTCCACAGAGAGACCGGCGAAGATCTTGTCAATTTCGATTATGGTGAAATTGGAAGGTTTATTTTCGACCAGATACCGGTTCAATACATCAGCAATGTGATCGAGTTGATTTTTTTCCAGGTTGTGGTAATTGAATACCAGGGAGGAAAATTTATTGATAACAACCCTGGAGGTCTCTCGTAAGTTATCAAAAACCATCTGCATCTCTCCCTTGACCTTTTCTAACAGCTCCTGTAATTTTTCCTGATCAAATAAACCGGCCTTATATTGTAATCCATCAATGATATTTGCCAGTTCCCAAAAGATGACCACCAGCTTGGATTGACTGTACTGCAGTGAATCCTGAACGATAGTGTCATAATTTCCGATTGTAACCCGGGCGAATATGCCTTCCTTGCGGGCGGTATACTCAAAGATCTCTTTCAGCTGGTTCACCGTGATATTGGAAAGAACTGTTACAGGGTATTCTTCGCCTTTCAGCTTTTTTTCCAGGTCACGGTTGGCAATCAGTAATTCGCTGTATTTCATGCTTCTGACGAGTTTCCGGTTTCAAGCAGCTCAAGCAGGCCGTATTTCGGATGATAGAGGAAAGCTACCCTGTGATCATCAATGGCAATGGCTGCTGATGGTTTTTCAACGAGTAAGTACCGTTGTTTTCTCAATTCAGCGATAGCCTCATCCATATTATCTGTCTCATAGCAAAGGTGATAGGGCGTATTTCCTATTTTGTTGAGGTAATTACGAATGGGTGACTTGTCATTCAATGGAGAGATCAGTTCAACCAGGTATCCGTTATTTTGTACGAAGGCAATTTCCACATTTCTTTTTTCGTCGTTGATGGGTTCGCCGATTATCGTATATCCCAGTTTAATGAACATTTCAAGGCTCTGTTTCAAATCTGCGACGGCATAGCCGATATGATGTACTGTCAACATGAATGAAATTAATGTAGGAATTGTTCTAAAACTGTATCGTTTAAATCGTTTTGAACCGCATCAACAATGGTTTGATCCAGTGATTTTTTCCATTGGTCATCCGTTTTATGTGACCGGTATATTCCGTAGGTTTCGTTATCATTCTTTATGCGACTTTCAATCAGGAATTCCTCCGTGGCAGGCATCATGCCGAGCCCTACAAAAGAAAAGAGCTTTTCAGTTACTTCTTTCGGATGTTTCAGGAGTTCATTATATTTAACCAGGTAAAAATTATCAGGGTAATCATCCTTCAATTGTAAAAACAGGAGCGTTACCTCTTTCCATTTTTCATATCCGTAATATTCTTCCTTTCTGTCCTGGTTTTTCGATGGAGCTAACCGCCACTCCGATAAAGGATCCCAACCCAGGTCTTTTCTGAATTCCCGCGGGGAGTTTAGCCATGAATTCAGTGCAGCCATGGGATTCCTGACCAGTCCGATAACTTGTAATGTATCATCCTGCTCAAGCAGATTTTTGATGATATAATGATATCGTACTTCTTTGTATATGATGTGAGTCGGC
>JARRQC010000075.1:0-14660 GCA_037382165.1 bacterium
GTGCAACAGATAACACCTCCTGTACACCATTCATATCCAGCAGGCTGTAATTTAGGTTATACCAGGAATTGAAATGTTCCAGCGCAAAAAGGTCGTGATCCTCAATGGCGATAAAGATCACACTGCCATCCTGCCCGAACTGCTTCTTGAAATTCTCGTATTCTACGTTATACGGATTGTCTTTGGGCAGCATGCGGGCCATTTCGTAGGACATCTGGACCTGCGACCCTTTCCATGCCATGAAAATCGTGAGCAATCCTATAATGACCAGAATGGCCACCCGGTTTCTGAGTATCAGCCTAACAAGGAATTGCCACATAAATGATTTGGTAACTTTGGAAAATAATTTTCTAAATTAAGCCATTTTTACAAATCCGGATTCAAACCGTTGATTTGATGTGCGGGCTGTTATAAAAAGCGCAAAAATAAGGGATGTTAAGCTGTGAAAAAAAGAAAAGTACTATTTATTGATCCTGTTCACCCGATGTTGGCTCGTGAACTTGAAAAATCAGGCTATCAATGTGATCAATTCCCTGAATACGGGCGTGATGAGTTGATCCGTATTATTGATGAATACACGGGTATCATCATCCGGAGTAAGATCAGGCTCGATCAGGAATTTCTTGAACATGCCGATAAGCTTCGTTTTATAGGGCGTGCCGGATCTGGTATGGAAAATATTGATGTGGATTACGCCATACGCCGTGGTATCGCTTGCCTTAATGCCCCTGAGGGTAATCGCGATGCGGTGGGAGAGCAGGCCATCGGGATGATTCTCTCCCTGTTCAATCACATGAAAAAGGCAGACACAGAAGTGAGAAATGGTAGCTGGTTGAGGGAAGAAAACAGGGGTACGGAATTAAACGGAAAAACAATTGGAATTATAGGTTATGGTAATACAGGAAGTGCTTTTGCAAAAAAATTGTGCGGATTCGATGTAGAAGTGCTGGCTTATGACAAGTACAAGCGCAATTACGGGGATCCACATATTTCTGAATGTGACATGCCAACCCTCTTCGATCACTGCGATATTGTAAGCCTGCATGTTCCCCTGACTGATGAAACCCGTTACCTGGTGGACGAAGACTTTATTTCGAGTTTCAAAAAGAATTTTTACCTGGTCAATACATCACGCGGAAAAGTGGTTCGCACTTCCGACCTGGTCAGGGGATTGCAGTCCGCTAAGATACTGGGCGCCTGCCTGGATGTATTGGAATATGAGGGGTTATCCTATGAGCAGTTGCAGGCTGACGTGCTGGCGGCCGAAGACTTCAGATTGCTTGCCGCCATGGAGAATGTAATCCTTTCTCCCCATGTAGCCGGCTGGACCCATGAATCACATTACAAGATCGCAATGACTTTACTTGGCAAAATACGCGACCTTCGACTGGATTAGCAAACGATTGGTTTTCTCCGTAAGAGATGGCCTACCATTTCAGGATATTCCTGAAGTCATAAGCCTCCGGGTCATCCAGCCACGCTTTGGCCAGTTCATAGTCACCGGGTTCGATATATTGCAGCCCGTGCTCATACACCAGTTTTGTTTTTGGCCCTTGCATATTGACCAGTCGTGGCTTGATCTTACCATGTTCGTCTTCCACATCTTCGAGGTACAGGGGTGAGATCTCACCGTTATCGTTTGCTGTCACCATACAGCCTGTGCGGCCCTCGTCATACAATTTCTTTACCCCGTAGCCGAGTAATCCGCAATACAACTGGTCGTAAGCGGTCGGGGGTATGCACCTGAGTTCATATCCCAACTCCACAGGCCGGCTCTTTACCATGATATCGAGTTCCTTCAATTTTTTCTGCAGGAGGATATTGAAGATATGTGCCTTGCTGACATTGCCCAGTTCAGGGTGTCCGTGATCATCATAGGTAAAGGTGATCCCTGAATTTTTAATTTCCTCATCGCTCATGAAATGGAATACCCCCTCGCTCACGATCACAACCCCGTAGTTGATGTCGAGTATTTTTCTTTTGATAATGGCAGAGATGATCAACCTGATGATACTGTCGAAGGTGACCGGTACATTGAAAAACATTTCAGGAATGATGATCATCGGGAAATGATTGGCCGCACCAATCCCGAAAGCAAGGTGTCCTGCTTCCCGTCCCATGGCTGAGACAACAAACCAGTTGCCACTGGTACGGGCATCCTCGTAAACGGTTTGTGCGATGCGGACCCCTTCCTGTTTTGCCGACTGATACCCGAAGGTTGAAACGCCTTCCGGCAGGGGAAGATCATTATCGATGGTTTTGGGAACATGTATATTCTGAATATTCACATTGTTGTCTTTCAGAAATTTGCTGATCCTGTTGGCTGTTGAAGCTGTATCATCACCTCCGATAGTGATCAGCAACTGAACATTGTTCCTGATAAAGAATCCGGTATTAAACTCACTGTCCTTAGGCTTGTGGCGACTCATCCTGAGTGCTGAGCCCCCGCGCTTATGGATGTCGTCTGCAATGGAAAAGTTGATTTCTGTAGTATGGGGGTCCTCATCGAATAATCCTTTATAACCGTCATGAATGCCTATAACCCGGAAACCCGATTTAAGAAATACCAGCGCTACGGAACTGATAACAGAATTAATACCCGGAGCGGGACCACCCCCGCATAATATGGCTACCGATTCTTTCATGTAATCATCTTTTGAAATGAGATTCCAAAGATAAACATTGGTTATTAACTGAGCAGGTTTGCCATGCCTGCTTGTAAAGCTTTCGGGAAATTTTTATTGCGGCTGTCCGGGGACATTCCGTTTGGATCTTTTGGGGGTGGTTTCCGGTTTTATAAACACAACCACAACTGATGCGATTCTCTAATCCTAACGTATTGATAGAGAAAGGCATACAAAATCAATGCGGGTTTCCTTACACAAAGTCAGGAAGAGCAGAATCGATATTCCGCAGGTTTACCCTAAATACAACCGATCATGAAATCGATTGCATACAGTTTAGAGGAAGAAATCACTTCCTGATAATCTTAACGGTCTTTTGATAGTTACCGCTCCTTATCCTCAACAGGTAAAGTCCGGGCGGGATATGGCTCAGGTCCAGCTGATGCCTGTAGTTATCCCCGCTAAGGCCATAGTTGTCTGCAAAAAGTTGCCTGCCGTTCAGGTTTAACAATTCCAGGCTGAAATCCGGGCCGGTGATTCCAGTGATACTGACAGACAATACATTATCGACCGGGTTGGGACTTACCCGGACTGACAAATCGTTTGCCGTGATCTCTTGCGTATAGGTACAATCGTCGATATTCAGCAGCAGGGTATCGGTTGTCATGCCTTCGCAGGGCTCGATATGAAGTGCATGCAGCATGATCGTGACCTGTCCGCTGTCAATATCGGCCGCGCCGGGCGTGTAAATCGCATCCAGCGCCGTGCTGTCGCTGAAGATCCCGTCACCTGACGTAGAACAGTAGTAGTCATAGGCATATTCAATGGTGCCGTTTAAGATGTAAGACTCATCGCTGCAAATGAGCGTATCATTTCCGGCGAATGCCGCGACTTCCTTGTTGAGCAGGATATGCAAACTGTCAATCACTACCGAACCGGGTTCATACCCTGTGGCGGTGAGGTACAGGGTCACCTCCTCATTTTCATAATCCTGCTGTCCGTAATAATAGGTATTGTTTACACCCGTTGTAACGATAAAGCTGCCATCCCCACTGGAGGTCCAGTTGGCCGAGGAGTAATTTTCTGCGAGGCCGTATGCTTCATACAATGGCCACAGGCAGATCATCGTATCCGGTGGACCTGCGTCGACATATACGGAAGGTCCCTCTTCATGCAAATTAAAGGATATGATCCTGGTGGACCAGTTGCCCCATCCACCGGAGGCGGTAGGATACATGGTCGTAAACCAGAATGTAGAGTCATCCGCCGGGTCCAGGGACATCGATGCGTAATCGCCCCACCTGTTCCTGCTGCCGGAGACGTTGTTCACAACCCGCATCCCCTTGAAGGCATCCACCTCCGTGAAAGTCATTTTGTTCAGGCTGTCTTCAGCGAGTCTGCCGGTATAACGGATGCTGGCATAAGTTTCCTCACCTGATGCTGAATAACCCAGCGCGATATCTCCATTGACATTCATGTTGATACTTCCCATCCAGCGTTCCAGGGAATCCGGTGAATAACCGCTTTGCTGGTAGATATACCATCCCGAATCCGCATCTCTCCTGACTTCATACCATCTCATGAGGTGTGTGCCGTCATCCTTCCAGAGTGTATGGGTGGCAACAATGGACTCATGGTCCTCGAACTTACGGTAGGAGGCGGGATACATAAACCGGATCCAGAGTGCATCGATCAGGTTATAATCTTCTGGTTGAACAACGCCAGGGGGTACGTCGACGGATACAGGCTCGAGGGAAAGCTGATCGATCAAAGAGAATGTTGAGCTGTCCGGTTCGCTCCAGTCGGGTTTGAATTCGTAAATGTACATCCAGGCTGAAACAGGATTGCTGTTTGGATTGGACACAGGAAGGATAACATAATTAGGGGTTGCCGAATCATAAACAAATCCTTCTATGTCGACTGACAGGGGGTTGTGAGAATAATTGCCCAGCCCATCTTCAAAGACTACCATAGACACTTCTTCTTCACCATTTAACATGGCTACCCTGTCAACAGCCGTTTCGGTTGTTCTCCACCCGTTGATCTTGTAGGTGAGATAATAGCCATCAGGCCAGATGGCCAGTTTGGGGTAGTCGGGGAACTCATCGAACTGGAATGCATAAGTATAATATTCACCAAGCGGATCGGAAGTGACAGACACCGCGATCATTTCATAATATATGTCCTGGTCTGAATTTACCGAGAAGGCAGACACCACCCATCTTTCCGCCAGGTGATCATACTTGAACACGGGGTCTCCCCCCCAGGATACATTATCCCAGGGTCCCGGGAAATTATCCCAGATACTTGTATTGTCTACAGGACCATAAACCAGCTCCCCGTTGCGATCATAAACAGAGAATGCACGGTTGATGGTTTGCATATAATACTGTGTTCCCATATCCCCGTTGGGATCCCCGGGTGCAACCGCATCCACATTGTCCATCCCTTCAAAATTCAGCAGGGGCCCGCCCATGGACCGGCTACCCTGAGCATCCTGAACAGTCACCAGCCCTTCCGTAGATGAAACATCCCGGAAGCTGTCAGGATCCCATGGAAGTTCATCCGGATAATTGGGAATTACTTCACCCTTTGTCTGTCGGTTTTCAGGACCTGCTACGACAACCTTCATTTCACGGACAGGTTTTGATTTACCGAAGAAAACATTCTTTTTGACAGTTGGGATATGCCGTTCCTGTTGCCCTGACAACGGTATGACGATGATTGCCAGGATCAGTAAAACAAAGAGAAAACGGCTGGTGTTATTTAACATGACTTAAAATATGGATGAAAAAATCGGATTGAAATTACAGCAAAAGTAATTCAATTATTTGAAGTGATTCATTTCATCCCCCGCAACGAATAGTGAACAGGAATTGTCAAAACTTATGTAATTGTGAATTTTTCAGGCAAGGATTCGGAATATCAACAGGAGACAAGATGACTTATAGCTGATTATTAGTACCTTTGCAAGTCCAAAAAGGCGGAATGACAGGAATAACTTGCTGTATAACAGACATGATGCATTCCGTTTCCTGAATAAATGATTATAATCTGAAATAAATTGTATACAATGAAAGTAAATTTGAGTTGGTTAATGCTGGCAGCTTTTATGTTTTTTTCTGTTGTGGGTTTTGCCCAGACCCAAACAAATGTTGAAGAACTGAACAGGCTGGCGAAAGAATTTAATGAAGAATACCAGGCTGCCAAGGAGCGTGTCGAAACCTATACAGCAGCACATAAAGTACCGACATCCTTTACCACAGAAGATGGCCGATACCTGGAGATGGTAGATGTTGTGGATGGCAGACCCGTATATAACGTGACCCACAGTCATGGTGCCGCCATTACTACACGTGCCGCCGAGTTGTGGCCCGGAGGAAGTACGGGATATAACATCAATGGGGATGGCTACGATAAGCTGGGTCAGTGGGATGCCGGTGTTGCCAGGATGACCCACCAGGAATTTAACAATGGCGGAACGAACCGAGTAAACAATATGGACGGATCCGCTACGCACTTCCACGGGACAAATGTTGCCGGAGTAATGGTTGCAGGTGGTGTAGTGGATGCTGCCAAAGGAAGTGCTTATGCTGCGGAGCTGAAAATGTGGAACTGGAATAATGAGAACAGTGAGTTAGCCTCTGCTGCCGCTTCCGGACTGGAAGTGTCAAACCACTCCTGGGGAAGACTCGCCGGCTGGGATATTAACACCGGTTCCTGGGAATGGTATGGAATTGAAAGTATATCCCCGGATGAAGATTTTAAATTCGGATATTATTCTACCGAGTCTCGTCAGATGGACCAGATTGCTTATAATGCGCCCAACCTTTTGATTGTACGGTCTACTGGAAACGACCGCGGTGAAGGGCCGAACCAGGGAACCCCGGAAAATGACGGGGGAAGCGACGGCTTTGATTGTATTCATCATTTTGCCATGGGAAAAAATGTGCTCTCAGTGGGTGCAGTGAAACAGGTGGATGAATACACCGGTCCGGAATCTGTACGGATGACCGATTTCAGCTGCTGGGGCCCTGCCGATGACGGCCGCATCAAACCGGATATTGTAGGCAAGGGTGAAGGTGTCTATACAACCAATAGTGCCAGCAATACCTCTTACACTACCACACAGGGCACATCCTTCTCCAGCCCTAATGTAGCAGCATCTGCATCCCTGCTGCAACAATACTACCAGACCTTCAGTGGTGGTAACCCGATGAAAGCTTCAACACTCAAAGGGCTGATCTTGCATACTGCAGATGAAGCCGGACCGGACGATGGACCCGATTATATGTATGGATGGGGACTCATGAATACAAAAAGAGCCGCACAGTTGATCACTGACGGGCAGGGACAGAACTCGATGGAAGAACGCGTACTTAGCCAGGGAGATACCTACCAGCGTACGGTAAACGTACCGGAAGGGGCAACAGAATTACGTGTCAGTCTTTGCTGGACAGACCCTGCAGGTATACCAAGACCTTATTCCTTGAATGACAGGACACCGATGATCGTTAATGATCTTGATCTTGAGATCTATAATGGTACGGGAACGTGGTATCCTTACAGCCTGGATCCGGAGAATCCCTCCAACGCAGCAACGGCTTATGCAAAGAACAATGTCGATATCTATGAACAGGTATATATCGCGAATCCTGATCCCGGTACTTACACGATCGCAGTTTCCCATGACGGTGACCTTGACGGTGGTTCCCAGGCCTATTCCCTTATCATCACAGGAATTGAGGAATATACCGAGGCTCCGTTGTGTGTTTCCGGTATCTCCACGCCAGGTGACGGTGCGGATGATATCCTGCTGAATGAATGGATCGGATGGGAGCCCGCTCCTTACGCCACCAGCTATGACCTTTATTTCGGTACCGATGGCGGCGGAACGGTAACCCCAACCAATGTATATAATGGGGAAAATGTCAACACCAATGGCTTTACCTACCTGATGGATCCCTCCACTACCTATTACCTGCAAATTGTTCCCAGGAACAATGTGGGTATAGCCACAGGTTGTGATGTCATTTACTCTTTTACCACAATGGATGCCATCAGTACCTATCCTTTTGAGGATAAATTCGCTGATGTTGATGAGCCGGAATTACCCTTTGGCTATCAATCAGTAAATCTCTCAGATGGGGTATGGCAGAGTACCGAGTTTATCGGTAATGGAGATTCAAAATCGATGATCTGTTTTAATGAAGATATCGTGAACACAGACTTTGATAACTGGCTCATATCGCCGCCTTTTGTCGTAGAAGATGGAATGGAATATGCGATCTCCTGCGATTATAAAAGCTTTACCGGGGGTACTCCGGAGGCCATTACCCTGTATTGGTCTGATTCTCCATACAAGGAAGATTTTGATGAGGTGCTTTTCAGCAACCCGAATTTCAGTGGTAACCCCTGGAAAACAGGACTTGGCATGGCAAGACCTGATGAGGATGGAATCATTTTTGTCGCTTTCCATGTCCACTCAGATGGCGGATTTGGTGTTTTAATGGACAACTTCAAAATTGAAAACTGGGGACCGGTCAGCACAGGGCTTGAACAAGAAATGGAAAAAGCTCATATTTTCAGTCATGATGGCCGGGTGATGATCAAAGCCGGTGAAAGCTGGAAAAATGCCGATGTAAGTATTGTCAACCTCATGGGTCAGGAAGTTTTCCGTGGCAGTTACACTGGTGACATGCAGGTGAGCTTGAAACAAATGGCTCAGACAGGGCTTTTCGTTGTTACGCTGAAGAAAGGCGATCAAACCAGGACGGAAAAAGTCATGATCAGATAACAATAAAGATCATTCAGACAAAGACCGCGGGAAGGATCACTTTCCGCGGTTATTTTTTAATCATGAAACCAGCACCTGCATGGTTGTTCTGCTCTTGTGCTCCAGGTAGATCTTTTTTCCATGGCTGAATGGTTTTCGGATGTACGACCGAAGCACCGTAAAAGGCAAGTTCAATGGCCTCGTGATAGGAGATGTGATTTAGTTTGATGGTGTCGCTGAATCGGTTGGGGTCAGCATTCATGAGACCCGGTACATCCTTCCAGATGCTGACTTCGGCACCATCCAGGATGTTGGCGAGAACGGCAGCCGTGAAATCAGATCCCTCCCTTCCCAGGGTGGTGAACATACCCTTCAGGTCTGCACCGATGAAGCCCTGTGTAAGGACGATCTTTCCCTGTTCCAGCAACGGAGTGATCCTTGATTCAATCGTTTTCTGGGAAAGTTTCCAGTTGATGGAAGCCGAAGTGTAATTGTTGTTCGTGACCAGTAAAGTATGTGCGTCAACAAGGTGAACCGGTAAGCCGGAATGGAGAAGGAAGGCGTTTACAAGCGTTGAGGATAACAACTCACCGAAACAGACCACCTGGTCGTAAAACGCATAACGGTTTTTTAAGGGATCTTTCAATTCCTTCAGTAACAAGGTGAATAGCTCGTCAAGCCTGTCATAAACACTGTTTTTGGCGTTGTCAAAAAGTGACTCTGCCATATCAAAATGCTGTCGCCTGATGGAAACGAACAACTGTTCCGATTCCCGATGTTTTTTTGCAAGGTTGAGACTGATCAGTTCCTCCAAAGCATTGGTGGTCTTTCCCATGGCGGAAACCACTACAATCAGGGGCTGATTATGATGTTTCCGGAGGATATCTGCGATCTTTCGGAAACCGTCGGCCTCTTTCATCAAGGCACCGCCGAATTTGAAGACGTTGACCATATCAGGTACTACCCTTTAAAAACTGGTAAAATATGCTTATTGTAATCCATGTAATCATCCAAGCTGGTAGACGTTTTATCCGGATTATATCAGATTTTCCTTAATAAGTCCTTTTCTGTAAGCTGCCAGAAGCATCTTAAGATCCTCGATTTGCGCCATAAGTTCTTTTCCTACATCGGTATCCTTCACCCGTTTACGGGCAGCGTTTCTCTTGATGATGATCCGCTTTGAAATAATGTCTTTCTCTTCCTTGATCGCTTTTTCCTTGGACTCGAAGTAATGATGTTCAACAAGTACCAACCCATAGGAGTTATATATAAGGGTATAACCGGCAACCCCGGTTACACTCTGGTAGGGTATCGACATGCCACCATCAATAACAAAAAGTTTACCGTTCGCTTTAATCGGGCTTTCTCCCTTTTTCACCTTAACGGGTACATGACCATTGACAATATATGATGATTTGGGGTCCAGCCCGAATTCTTTCAGGATATTATTGGCGTATTTTTCACTCTCATAGGCCAGTTTATAATAGGTATTACGCTCTTCTTTGTGCGTATCCTTGTCGGCAATGAACTGACGTTCGAAGGTGGCCATTTTTTTCTTTCCGAACAAAGGAGATGCAGCGCCGCACCACAGATACCATGTATAATCAAGGCTGGCATCATCATGATTATAATTGAAACGGTTGTAATGACCTTTCCGGGCTACCCTTTCCAGGTTATCAAGTAGTTCCTTCCCTTTATAAGCCCTGCCTTCGATGGTCAGAGACTGGAAACTGCCGTCAATTTTCATAGGAATGCAGCCGTGGTATAGCAGGTTGGAGTTGTGGGTCAGGTACATGCTGCCATGTGAATACAGAAAGTCAACATGACTTTGCAGCCTTTGCGAATTGATGAAATTCCTGCGCAGTTTTTTCATCACCTCCTGTTCTTTTGCCGAAAGGGCAAAGGGATCCTTTGCATTTACGGTAGGAAAATGTGTGTCGATCATCGGGTATTCCTTTTTCCCGATCTTGACCGTCCCTTTTTTCAGGTTCATTTTGTCAAGCAAAAGCCGGTCATTCATTTTAAACTGCGGATTTCTCAGTATTACCTGAGATTCCAGTTTAAACTGGATGATCGTAATGGCTTTATGCATCTTTTTGATGAGCTCATAATTGGAGAGGTCTGGTTCAGCTTTGGTTTTAAAAGCATCGCAGGGATCATCGGCATATTCTTCCATCGCGAAGGTCGCCAGGGGCAATAGTGATATACCATAAGCATCTTCCAGGGTATCCAGGTTGGCATACCTGAGAGAGATCCGGATCACGTTGGCGATCAGTGGTAAGCTGCCTGAAGCAGCTCCCATCCAGACAATATCGTGATTGCCCCATTGTATGTCGACGGAATGATAATTCAGCAGGCGATCCATTACCTTTTCAGGATATGGACCCCGGTCAAAAATATCCCCGATGATATGCAGCCTGTCGATAAGCAGCCGCTGGATAAACTCGCATAAGGCTACAATAAATGCTTCAGCGCGCCGGATGTCAATGATGGTGTTGATGATCCCTTCATAGTATTGCTCCTTGCTTTCTCCGCTTTCATTCAGTAATTCATCAATGATATAGGCAAAATCCGGAGGCATGGCTTTCCTTACCTTGGACCGGGTATATTTAGAAGCAGAGGCGCGGGCTATCATGCTCAATCGTTGCAGTGTGATGGCATACCATTCGTTGGGATCCTCCTCCTTCTTTAATATCAGTTCGAGTTTTTCACTGGGATAATAGATCAGGGTAGCCAGCAGGTCTTTGTCTTTCTTATGCAGTGTCCTGCCGAAAACATCATCGATTTTCCGTTTGACGACACCAGAAGCATTGGCCAGTACATGGCTGAATGTTTCATATTCACCGTGTATATCTGTCAGGAAATGTTCGGTACCTTTGGGTAAGGCAAGAATGGCCTGGAGATTGATGATCTCGGTACTCGCACGTTGCACATTGGGGAACCTGTCGGAAAGGAGCTTGAGGAATTTTAGGTTTTCTGCCAGTTCTTTCGATGAATAGGTTTTGTCTTTGCTGCTCATCCGTTTGTAGGTTTAAGCGTTAAGCTGCAAATGTACGAAATGAGACTTTCCTTTGAAGGTCTTTTTTTCCTTCTGGTTTTTCAGCCCGGGATGAATTGTTTTTCTTTGCAGGGAATTCGGCCGATGCTTGAGAAAAGTCTGTTTAGCCTGAATAGCACAATGAAGGAAAATCAACTCATAGCGGAATATTCAAATCATCCGAAGATGGATATTCTTGCGGAATATCTCGGGGAAGAACAGGCTCATGTGCAGCTTGAAGGCCTGATGGGAAGCGCGGCAGCCCTGACCTTGGCGTCCCTGTTTTCACGGACCGGCAAACAACAGCATCTGGTTATTTTGCCTGAAAAAGAGAAGGCGGCCTACTTTTACAATGACCTTGAAAACCTGTTTGAAGAATCGGATACGGAATTCAGTAAGAAGAAAGTCCTTTTTTTAAGGTGGGCGAAGAAGTGTCGCTGGATTTTGTGGGAGATCTTTTGGCAGAATTTGATTTCGAAAGTGTTGAATTCGTCGCGGAACCGGGCCAGTTTGCAATACGAGGCGGTATCGTGGATGTCTTTTCATTTTCTAATGAACATCCCTACCGGATAGAATTTCTGGGTGACAGGGTGGAATCCATCAGGACTTTCGACCCGGCCAACCAGCTTTCCCTGCAAGCTATGCACAGGATAACCTTACTACCCAATGTGCAGGACAGGAATATTCTTGATCAGCGGGTCAGTTTTCTGGACTATCTGCCGCATCAAACCTATGTCTGGTTTCAGGATTTCCAGTTCATACTGGATGAGGTCGCCAGGGAATTCGAAAAGGCATCACAAATATTTGAAAAACTCGTGGACAAGGCACAGCAGCAAACACCTGAAAACCTGTTCATTGAACAAAACGAGCTGCTCAATTCCATTCAGAAATTCAGGACCATCGAGTTTGCAACAAAGCAGTTTTTCCCCGGCAGTCAGAGAGTCACCTTCAGACAACATCCCCAGCCGGCTTTTAATAAGAACTTTGACCTGCTGATCAATGACCTCCTGAAACATTCCCGGGAAGGTTTTGAGAATTACATCCTGTCCGACAGTCCCAAACAGACAGAGAGGCTGTATGCCATATTTGAAGATATACAAAGTGAACAGCCTGAATCCGGGAAAGCCCATTTCAAGACGATAACCCTCAGCCTGAGCTCTGGTTTCATTGACGATGATCTCCGCATGCTCTGTTATACCGATCACCAGATCTTTGACAGATACCACCGCTTTCATCTACGCGAGGGATTCGGCCGTAAGGAGGCGCTTACCATCCAGGAACTCTACGACCTTCAGCCGGGCGATTTTGTTACCCACATCGATCACGGTGTCGGCCGCTTTGATGGTTTGCAGATCATCGATAATGATGGTAAGAAACAGGAGGCCATCAGGCTGGTCTATAAAAACAATGACCTGCTGTATATCAGCATCCACTCGCTGCACCGCATCTCAAAATATATCGGAAAGGAAGGCACGGCGCCGGTATTGAACAGGCTGGGTTCCAATGCCTGGAAAACGCTGAAGAACAAGACCAAGAAAAAGGTCAAAGACATCGCAAGGGACCTGATAAAACTGTATGCTGAGCGTAAGACTTCAAAAGGATTTCAGTTTTCGCCGGATACCTACCTGCAAAATGAATTGGAGGCTTCTTTTATCTATGAGGATACGCCCGATCAAAATAAGGCGACATTGGATGTGAAAAGCGATATGGAGCAATCCTTTCCCATGGACAGACTGGTTTGCGGGGATGTTGGTTTTGGAAAGACCGAAGTGGCCATACGGGCTGCATTCAAAGCCGTTACAGATAGCAAACAGGTTGCGGTGCTGGTTCCCACAACTATCCTTGCCTTGCAGCATTTTAAGACCTTTTCTGACAGGCTCAGGGATTTCCCTGTTTCCGTGGATTATATCAACCGGTTTAAAAGCACGAAACAACAGAAAGAGACCCTGCAAAAATTGAAAGAGGGTAAACTCGATATCCTTATCGGAACACATCGATTGCTGAGCAAAGACATTGCCTTCCACGACCTGGGCCTTTTTATTGTGGATGAAGAGCAAAAGTTCGGTGTCTCAGCCAAGGAAAAATTACGCCGGAAAAAAGCGGATGTAGATACCCTGACTTTAACAGCAACCCCGATTCCCAGGACATTGCAGTTCTCCCTTATGGGAGCACGCGATTTATCCATTATCAATACCCCTCCCCCAAACCGCTATCCGGTACAGACCATGCTTCGCTCATTTGGAGAGGAAGTGATCCGTGATGCCATTTCGTATGAAGTTTCACGCGGCGGACAGGTGTTTTTTGTGCATAACCGCGTTCAGAATATCATAGATATTCATGACATGATCCAGCGTTTTGTTCCCGGAGTCAGGATAGCGGTCGGGCACGGTCAAATGGATGGGGCGAAGCTTGAAAAGATCATGCTTGACTTCATCGACGGTGAATATGACGTCCTCCTGGCCACTACGATCATAGAGTCAGGATTGGATATTCCCAATGCTAACACCATATTTATCAACGATGCGCAAAACTACGGGCTTAGCGATCTTCACCAGTTGCGCGGAAGGGTAGGGCGTTCCAACAAAAAGGCCTTTTGCATTTTGCTTACACCGCCGCTATCCACACTTACTACTGAAGCCAGGAAAAGATTACAGGCCGTATCCGATTTTGCAGAGCTGGGAAGTGGATTCAATATTGCCATGCGTGACCTTGACATCCGGGGCGCCGGCAATATACTGGGTGCCGAACAGAGTGGCTTTATCTCTGAGATTGGATATGAAATGTACCAGAAAATACTGGATGAAGCGATCACGGAACTGAAAGAAAGTGAGTTTAAAGAGTTGTTTAAAAAAGAGGGTGAGGAGGAGTTTGTCAAGGACTGCCAGATCGAAACCGATCTGGAATTGCTCATACCGGACCATTATGTGACAAGTATACAGGAACGGCTCAGCCTATATAAAGAACTGGATAATATTGAAAAGGAGCAGGAATTGGAGGCATTTGAGAAAAGACTTGTGGATCGTTTTGGCGAACTGCCTGCTGAAACCGTTGATCTGATTGAAACCATGAGGTTGCGATGGCTGGCAAGGAAAATTGGATTTGAAAAGCTTACCCTGAAATTTGGACGAATGACTGGCACTTTCTTCGGTACTCATGATTCTTCTTATTTCAGGTCAGAGGCATTCGGCAAGGTGCTGAAATTCATACAACAACATCCGGAGGC